>CAUSUG010000011.1:0-20843 GCA_963534765.1 uncultured Oribacterium sp. | reverse complement strand
GGGATGAGTTCCTAAGACTGCTGTTTTCCAAGCAAAATGAAAGAAAAAGGAAGATGGCAAAGAGCGTTTTGTATAGAGAAAATTAGATATAGAGAAAGAGGCGTTGTGATGAAAAAAAGTACAGTTTTATTAATTCTGGACGGCTACGGAGATCGGAAGTGCAAAGAGGGAAATGCTATCGCTTTGGCGAACACGCCGGTGATGGATCATTTGAAAAAGGATTATCCCTATGTAGAAGGACAGGCTTCCGGACTGGCTGTAGGTCTTCCCGACGGACAGATGGGAAATTCCGAGGTAGGACACATGAATATGGGAGCGGGCAGAATTGTGTACCAGGAATTGACCCGTATTTCCAAGTCTATTCAGGATGGAGATTTTTTTGAAAATGCTGCCTTAAAGGGTGCTGTGGAGCATTGCAAGAGAAAGGATTCCGCCTTACATTTCATGGGACTGTTATCCGACGGTGGAGTACACTCTCACATTGAACATATTTATGGACTTTTGGAGCTGGCAAAGCGTGCAGGTCTTAAGAAGGTTTATCTTCATGCCTTTTTGGATGGAAGAGATACCCCTCCCGATTCCGGAAAGCATTTCCTTATGCAGATTGAAAAGAAAATGCAGGAAATCGGTGTGGGAGAAGTAGCCAGCATTGCCGGAAGATACTATGCCATGGATAGAGACAAAAACTACGACAGAGTGGAGAAGGCTTATCTGGCGATGACCAAGGGAATCGGAGAAAAGGCGGCTTCTGTAGAGGAGGCTATCAGCGCTTCCTACGCTAAGGAGGTTTTTGATGAATTCGTATTACCTACGGTAATCGAGAAAAACGGAGAGGCTCATCTTATTTCTGACGGAGATGCTTGTATCTTCTTTAACTTCCGTCCGGATAGAGCAAGAGAAATCTGTCATTGCTTCTGTGATGATGACTTTAACTTCTTTGATCGTGGAGCCAGAAAAGAAGTATATTTTGTCTGCTTTACCGACTATGACCCCACCATTCCCAATAAGGAAGTGGCTTTTCATAAGGAAGAGATTTCCAATACCTACGGAGAATATCTGTCTTCCCTGGGAAAGACTCAGCTTCGTATTGCGGAAACGGAGAAATATGCCCATGTTACCTTCTTCTTTAACGGAGGAAAGGAAGAGCCCTTTAGTGGAGAGGATCGTATCCTGGTTCCCTCTCCCAAGGATGTGGCAACCTATGATTTAAAGCCGGAGATGAGCTGCTACACGGTAACGGAGAAGCTTACGGAGGCGATTCGTTCCGGTAAATATGATGCGATTGTGGCAAACTTTGCCAATCCGGACATGGTAGGACATACCGGTGTTCTCCCTGCAGCCATCAAAGCCATTGAAGTGGTGGATGAGTGTGTGGGAAAGGTTGTTGAGGCCGTGCAGGAAGTGGGAGGTAATCTCTTTATTCTGGCCGATCACGGAAATGCGGATATGATGGTGGACGAGAAGACGGGAGAACCCTATACTGCCCATACTACCAATCCGGTACCCTTCATCCTTGTGGCAGCGGACAAGTCGTTAAAGCTGAAGGAAGGGGGATGCCTTGCGGATGTAACCCCCACACTTTTGGATTTGATGGGTATTCCAAAGCCAAAGGAGATGACAGGAAAGAGCCTGCTGGAGAAGTAAAAAGTATAGCAAGAGTGGCAGCATAGCCAAGGATGGGACGCATAGCCAAGGACGGGACGTATAGCCAAGGACGGAAGTATATTCAAGGATGGAAGTATAGCCAAGGATGGAAGTATAGAGAAGCTTAGAAGTAAGGACGCAAGAGTACCTGGAAGGAGTTATTCATGAAAATAGGAATCTGTACAGATTCCGGATCGGGAATACGGAAGGAAGAAAGTGAGAAATTCGGGATTACTGTAGTTCCCATGCCCTTTCGAATGGGGGAACAGGAGTACTTTGAAGGAATCAATATGAGTCGGGAGCTTTTCTTTGAAAAGCTGGCAGAGGGGGAGGAAGTTTCCACTTCCCAGCCCTCTATGGAAAGCCTGATGAAGGCCTGGGATGCCCTGCTTTTGGAAAATGATGAAATCGTTCATGTTCCGTTAAGCTCAGGGCTTTCCGGTTCCACCCAGACGGCTCTGATGCTTTCACAGGAAGAACCCTATTTGGACAGAGTATTTGTTTCGGACAGCAGAGGCGTTTCGGTTACCCAGAGAATGCAATGCCTCTTCGCCAAGGAATTGGCGGAGAAGGGATATACCGGGAAGGCAATACAGCATCTATTGAATTCCATTGCGGGAGAAAACGGCATTTATATCGGTGTAAGTACCTTGAAGTACCTTAAGCGGGGCGGCAGAATTACGCCGGTTGCCGCAGCCATCGGCAGTCTTTTGCAGATTAAACCGGTTCTATCCATCAATAAGGGAGGAAAGTTAGACTCCTTTAAGAAGGTAAGGACGGAAAGACAGGTTCGGGAAGCCATTATTGAAGGCTTGAAGGATAGTCTGGAACGAATGGGAGATCCGGAGGCTAGAAAGTCCTATATTGCTGTAGCTTATACGGACAATCTGGCCCAGGCGGAAGAGTTTCGCACACAGCTTGCGGAGACTTTCCCGAATCGTTATGAGGAAGAAATTGTGATTTCTCCTCTGTCCTTACTGATATCCTGCCATATTGGAGAGAATGGTCTTGGCGCTGCTGTGATTAAGCGTCCGGATGCTTTGGAAAATACTTAAGCTTGGGGAGCAGTAATTTCAAACTGCTCTCCATTTGTTTTAATGAGAATTTCTCCCAGCTTTGCGGTTTCCAAAGGAAAGAGACGATACTTCTGACAGTTCTCCACAGTGTTTTTGTGGGGATGTCCGTAGCGATTCTTCTTTCCATAGGAAAATAAGGCAAATTTTGCCTGGGTTTCGGATAGAAAACTTGGGCAGGAGGAGGTCTTGGAGCCGTGATGTGCAAGCTTTAAAACATCGACTACGGGAGATACTTCCGCTTCTCTGCAATTTTCCAATAAAGCTTCCTCAGCCTCCTTAGGCATATCTCCGGTGAAAAGCATACGAAAATGCCCATACTCCAAAAGACAGCCTATGGAGTGAGCATTGGCTTCTTCCATATAGGAAGAATCATTAGGGTAAAAACAACGGATATGAAGCTGATGATCCTTGGCATAGGGCCATCCTTTTTTTGTCGTAGCGCTATTTTCTGCCAAAGCATTAACTTTCGTAGGAAGACAGATTCCCTGTTCGGAAAAAACAAGTTCATCTCCCTTTTGCCAATAGAAGATATCCGCTCCGTGATTGTAGGCCAAACGCTTTAACAAGTCATAACGATGGTCCTCTAAGGCGGATGCGGGAAGAATTAAATGGGATAGGTCTATGGAGGGATTCTTTTCCAGTAGAGCTTGTATTCCGCTGATATGATCCCGGTCACAGTGGGTGAGGAGGGCATAATCGATATGTTGAATCCTTTTGGCCTTACAATAGGGAAAGAAAATCTGTTCCGGAAATAAATTCTTACTGGTGGAACCGTTGTCGATGGTGAAAACCAGATTTCCCTTTCGAAGAACAAAGCCGTCACCTTGCCCAACATCCAGGGCGGCAATTTCCAGTTCCTTAGGGGGCTTGGGCAGATAGAGCGGAAGGGAAAGCAAAAAGCCCAGGGAGAGTAAAAGGGACAAGAAAATACGATACACTCTGCAAAGACAGGGGCGTAAAAGTCTTCCTTTCAAAGCTTTGAAAAAGAAGTTTTTTTGCTCGGAAAAACAGTTCATTTGCCCGAAAAAGAAGCTCATTCTCTCGGAAAAGAAAGTTTTTGTTTTGGGAAAGAAAAAGAGAAGGTAGAGAACAAGAAAATAAAGTATCACCGAGAGCACTTGCATCTTCCCAAGGGGAATCCGGGAAAAGGGGAGAGCAAGGCTTTTTTCCATGAAAAGGTGAAAAATTTGAAACAGAAGGTTTAGTAGAAATCGGGAGGAAAAGCTAAGAAGACGAAGAAGTAGAAAATCCTGCTCCGGCAGATAGGAAAGAAAGATAGATACTGCCCCAAGGAGAAAGAAAAAGGGAAGGAGCGGGAGTAGAAGCAGGTTTAATAAAGGGGCATATAGGGGAAAAGAGAACTGGGTTAAGGAAAAAAGGGGGAGCAGAGCCAGATAAAAAAGGAAGCTGCCTTGTAAACGATGGGGTAGAGTAGAAAGTAAGCATGGAATAAGTTTGGAAAGATAAGCAGGAAATTTCAAAAGAAGAGAGGGATGCTTGGAAAAGCCAAGCGCATGCTTTTTACAAAATTTGGAAAGGGCTTTTTCTTTCTTTTTTCGAACTGCTTTTCCGGGCCTTTCTTCTAAAAGAAAGAAAACAAAGAGGGTGAAAAAGGAGCACTGCATGCCGATGGAATAGAGGGAGAGAGGATTCAGCCAAAGTAAAAACAGTAAAGCGAAGGAAAGCTGAGAAAGCAGATCCTTTCCTTTGCCAAGTTGTATGGCGGCAAAACGAAGAAAAAGCATGAAAAGTGCCCGAAAGGCGGAGTGGGAAGAACCGGTAAAAAGAAAATAGGAGAAAAGAAAGAAGGAAGTGATAAGAGAGGAAAGTAGGGAAGATAGCTTTGTTTTCCGAAGCAGCCGGTAGAAAAAGCCTCCCAGAAGAGAAAGATGCAGGCCGGATATGGCCAGAATATGGGAGATACCGGCACTTTGATAGAGGCTTTTTTCCGATAAGGTGATTCCTGAACGTTCTCCTAAGAATAGACTTTTTAAAAAGCCTGCCGTCTCTTCAGGGAAAAGTGCATCTATTCTGTTTCCAAGGCTTTGCTTCAGAGTGAACAACTCTTTGGCAAAGGGGGAGGACTCTCCCCGGATAAGCTCTATAGTCTTGGCTTGAAATACACCGGAAATTCCTTCCCCCTTATAATAGGAGGGGAGAGAAAACTCCCCTTCGTTGGTGGCAGGGCTAAGCTCTAAAAAATGACCTTTTACAGAGCAGATTTGTCCCGGAAGCGGAAGGGGCATAGAGCCTTCCCCGGTGGATTCCTTCGGAAGATAAAGAATCAGCTTTTGAAAGTGCAGATCATTTCTTTTTTGATATTTTTCTTCATTCTTTAAAGAAGAATTCTTTTTTTCCAAGGCGGTATCTACGATACAGGCGCTGAGAAGGAGCTTCCATTTCTTTTCCTGCTCCTCGACATACATCACTTTACCTCTCAGTACAGCCTGTAAAGGAAGGATATAACCAATGCTTTCCCTTTCCGCCCGATAACGATGATTTACGGAATAGAAGTTTAGCATAAACAGGGTCAGGCAAAGGAGGGAGCAAAAAAACAGCCGATTTTTCTTTTGCCGGAAGAGAAAGAGGGATAGAAACAGCAGGCAAAAGAGAAATAAGAAACGGTAGGAAAAAGGAATTTCGGGAGTAAGAATCAATTCTCCCAAAAGGGCAAAGAGAGCCAAAAAGAATAGGGGACGGGAAAGAAACATATTGTGCTCCTTGGATAGAAGAAGTTAAAGATAAATATTATGGATGATGAATAGCCTGTGAATGCAAAAAGAATACAAAAAGAATGCAAAATAAATGCGAAAAAGAAAAGTTAGCGGCATGGAAGCCGTAAAGAAAATATTGAAAATAAAAAGATATTTTCCCTATCCTAATTCCAAAGCCGGAAAAAAGCAATAAAAAAACTCCCCAAAATAGGGGAGCCTTTTTGTGCAGTTTACTGCATCTTGTTTACAGCTGTGTAAATCTGAGAAATCTTACGAGAAGCGTTGTTAGCCTTGTAGATGCCCTTGCTACGTGCCATTGCAATCTTCTTCTGTGCCTTAACCAGCATGGTCTCGGCAGTTGCCTTGTCACCGGCCTCTACAGCAGTGAAAACCTTCTTCATGTAAGTCTTTACTTCGGAACGGATTGCCTTGTTTCTTTCATTTCTCTGTGCCGCTACCTGAATTCTCTTTTTTGCAGATTTGATATTTGCCATGATTAAAACCCTTTCTTCCATAAGACTTTCCTGCCGCGGAAAACAAAATCCTATGGGAACAAAATAGAATGTATTCTTGTATTCTCTCTTGTTTTCAAATATCTGGACACGGACAGTTTGAAAACATACGCAACAATAATAGCGAAAACAGCTAGAACTGTCAAGGCGTGTATGCAGAAAAATAAAGGAAATACATGTATGCAGAAAAATAAAGGAAATACATGTATGCAGAAAAATAAAGGAAATACAGAGATAAAATGTAGTATAAATACAGTAGGGAAATACAGCAATAGCATTTTGTGGAAAAATCTTCCTTCTTATGGTATAGTTCCGAATGATTCTATTGCATGAAAGACGAGTTTTATGGGGGATATGCCTTAGATTTAGGAAAGGAACCCCCTATTCATTCTTTATAGGAGACAGAATGGAAAAAATTAAGCAAGAGCGAATTCGCAATTTTTGTATTATCGCCCATATCGATCACGGAAAATCCACTTTGGCGGATCGTATCATTGAAATGACAGGCACCTTGACGGAAAGAGAGATGCAGTCTCAGGTTCTGGACAATATGGACATTGAGCGGGAACGAGGAATCACCATCAAATCCCAGACCGTTCGTATTGTGTATAAGGCGGAGGATGGGGAAGAATACATCTTCAATCTTATCGATACTCCCGGACACGTGGACTTTAACTATGAGGTAAGCCGTGCATTGGCGGCCTGTGACGGCGCTATTTTGGTGGTGGATGCCACACAGGGAATTCAAGCCCAGACTTTGGCCAATACCTATTTGGCCTTAGATCATAATCTGGAAATTATTCCGGTCATCAATAAAGTAGACCTGCCCTCTGCAGATCCGGATCTGGTAGCCCATGAAATTGAGGACGTTATCGGGATTGAAGCTCTGGACGCTCCCCGAATTTCCGCGAAAACCGGTTTGAATGTGAAAGAGGTATTGGAAGCGGTGGTAAAGCGTCTTCCTCCTCCCGGCGGTTCCATTGAGAATCCCTTGCAGGCCCTGGTTTTTGACTCCTTATATGACAGCTATAAGGGGGTTATCATTTTCTGCAGAATTAAGGAAGGTAGCGTTAAAAAGGGCAGCAATATTCGTTTCATGGCCACCGGTGCGGAATTTACCGTAACAGAGGTGGGAACCTTTGCGCCTGGACAGTTTATCCCCGGGGAGGAATTGACTCCCGGTATGGTAGGCTATATTACCGCATCCATTAAAAATATCCGGGATGCCAGGGTGGGTGATACGGTCACCACTGTGGATAAGCCTGCGAAGGAAGCCCTTCCCGGTTATAAGAAGGTGCAGTCCATGGTATACTGCGGAATCTATCCCTCCGACAGCCAGAAATATCCGGATCTTCGGGATGCTTTGGAAAAGCTGCAATTAAATGACGCGGCACTGAATTATGAGGCGGAAACCTCTGCGGCTTTGGGCTTCGGCTTTCGCTGCGGATTTTTAGGCTTACTGCATCTGGATGTGGTACAGGAAAGATTGGAAAGAGAGTACGATTTGGATCTGGTAACCACGGCGCCCTCCGTTATTTACCATGTGTATAAGACGGACGGCTCCATGATGGAGCTGACCAATCCTTCCAATCTTCCGGATCCGGCGGAGATTGCCCATATGGAAGAGCCCATTGTGGAGGCGGAAATTATGGTGACCTCGGAATTTGTGGGAGCCATTATGACTCTTTGTCAGGAGCGAAGAGGCATCTATAAGAGTACGGAATACATTGATCAAACCAGAGCGGTTTTGAAGTATGATTTACCCTTAAACGAGATTATCTATGACTTCTTTGATGCCCTAAAATCCAGGAGCCGGGGCTATGCAAGCTTCGACTATGAATTAAAGGGCTATCAGGAAGGTAAGATGGTGAAGCTGGATATTTTGGTGAACAAGCAGCAGATTGATGCCCTTTCCTTCATTGTCCACGCAGGCTCTGCCTACGAAAGAGGAAAGAAAATGTGTGAGAAGCTGAAGAATGAAATCCCCAGACAGCTTTTTGAGATTCCCATTCAGGCGGCAATCGGCGGTCATGTGGTGGCAAGAGAAACTGTGAAAGCCCTTCGAAAGGACGTTTTGGCTAAGTGCTACGGCGGAGATATTTCTCGAAAGAAGAAGCTTTTGGAGAAGCAGAAGGAAGGAAAGAAGCGTATGCGACAGTTCGGTAACGTGGAAATTCCCCAAAGCGCTTTCATGTCCGTGCTAAAGCTGGATGAGGACTAGACGGCATTTTTTCCATTCATTTTGAAACAATATTAATAATAGTAAGAAAAGTAGACGAGAATAATAGGAGGAGTAAGAAGATGGCAAAGAACTTGGATTACGCAAACATTGGGTTCGCATATCATAAAACCGATAAGCGTTACATTTCCTATTGGAAGGAGGGGGCTTGGGATGCAGGCTGTCTTAGCGAAGACAGTAACGTGGTGCTCAATGAGTCCGCAGGAATTCTGCAGTATTGCCAGCAGGTGTTTGAAGGCTTAAAGGCCTATCGCTGGAAGGATGGCTCCATCGTCTGCTTCCGTCCGGATATGAATGCGGAAAGAATGTTTCATTCCGCTGAATTTCTGGAGATGCCGGGATTTCCCCAGGATCGTTTCTTAGAGGCCTTGGATGAAACCGTAAAAGCCAACGCGGACTGGGTTCCTCCCTTTGGATCCGGAGCGACTCTGTATATCCGTCCCTATGAATTTGCCTCCGGCATCGTCATCGGGGTAAAGCCTGCGGATGAATATACCTTCCGTATTTTTACCACTCCTGTTGGCCCTTATTTTAAGGGAGGAGCGGTACCTATCGCTCTCATGATTTCCGATTTTGACCGGGCGGCTCCCCATGGAACCGGAGCCATTAAGGCAGGATTAAACTATGCTATGAGTTTACATTCCCATGAAATTGCGGTGGAAAAGGGATTTACGGAAAATCTTTATCTGGATGCGGGAAAGCGGGAGTTTGTGGAAGAAACCGGTGGTGCCAATGTGCTTTTCGTAGATGAAAAGGATCGTTTGGTGGTACCGAAGTCCGATTCTATTCTACCTTCCATTACCAGAAAATCTTTAATCTACGTGGCAGAGCATATTCTTCACATTCCGGTGGAGGAGAGAGCTGTTCGTTTGGAGGAACTGAAAAGCTTTAAGGAGTGCGGACTTTGCGGTACCGCAGCAGTGATTTCTCCGGTAGGTAAAATTCAGAATCATGAGGAAGAAATTTGCTTCCCCAGCGGTATGGAGAAGCCCGGAAAAATTATGGATGAGTTATATAGAACCCTTATTGCAATACAGGATGGAGAAATGGAAGCCCCGGAGGGTTGGATTCGCCATATTCAGTAAGGAAAAGCCCTGCACAGGGAAGTGCCGGGAAAAGGATATTGTCCGAAAAATCAGGGAAAGTACAGGAGCTTATTCTGCCCTTTCTACAGAGAAAAACTAAAGGAAGAAGATGAATAAAAAAGAAGAAGAAAAGGGAATAGGCTCAGTTGCGTTTATAATTGTGATAGCTTCCATTCAGGCTATTCTGTTTTTGTTTTTGCTTTTGGTCTATATCCGAACCTCTTACCGGAGGTCCATGGTGGGAATTACCTTGAATCAGAAAAAGGCATATATCCAGCAAACGGTAGATAACTTGGTGCAGGATTTGGATGATCTGCATGATGCTTTGCCGAAAGAGCAGGCGGAAAAACTTTTCCGACAAAGTATTGACCAGCATTATTACGGGGAAAACAGTTATATCTGGGTAAAAAAAGTATTGAACTATGAGGGGGGAGACAATTATGCAGTAACCCTGATGCACCCCAGAGACAAGAGCATGGAGGGGAAATACCTTTCCACCAACGAGAAGCTTTCCGGAATTTTTCATAATAAGGAAGAATTAGACGGAATTCTACGGGATGGACAGGTTTTTACCAAGATCGTTTTCCGTAATGATGCAGGAGAAGAGGTAGATGAAAAAATTATCTACTCTAAGCTTTATAAGCCCTATGACTGGATTATTTCCATGGATTTGGATGTGGAGGATATTAAGCAGGATGTCCATTATATGGATAAAACCATACAGAAGATTAACTATCGAATTCTGTTCTTTTTAGGCGGTATTTTCACCTTTGTGATTGTGTCTTTGAATCTGGTGCTGTTTTACCGTTCCAGACGGAAGTATGTTTCCAGAATTCAGGAGCTTTCAGAGGAAAATGCCATGGATGAGCTTACCGGGGCAAAAAGCAGAAAGGCCGGAAAGCGTATCTTGGAGCATAGTTATAACCGTTATAAAACCATAGGGGTCAATGCCAAGATTTTGATGATGGATGTGGATTATTTCAAGAGCTACAATGACCGCTACGGCCATAGCTTTGGAGATCAATGTTTACAGCATTTGGTGAAGGTGATTCAGGAGACGGTGCGTTCCTCCGACGATGTGATTCGATGGGGAGGAGATGAGTTCCTTTGTGTACTGTATGATTTAAATGATCTTTATGCGGAAAAGGTTTGTAATAAAATCTGTGAAGCGGTGGCAAGCCACCCGATTAAGCATGGAGAGGAAGAGCTGAATATGACCGTTTCCATAGGCTATTCCGGCTTTCATGAAAGCGATGAGGATGCGGAAGAGGTAGTAAAACGGGCAGATAGGGCTCTGTATGACGCAAAGTATCATGGCAGAAATCAGGCTATGATGTATGATGAGGAAAATGATATCTACCGAGATCGTTAGATGTCATAATGTCTCCGCAAGCCCTGCGATTTTTGCAGCCGGCCTCCGGAAAGTTTTTAAAGTAAAAATTCTGCCAGCAAAACATTGGAAAGATTCATGCCCACTTCGGTAAAACGATAGTGGGCATTGTCATGGAGCAGATAGCCTTCCTTACATTGCTTTTCCAGCACAGCACCAAAAATCTTATGCATATCAACGGAAAAGCGTTTCACAAAGTCGATTTCGGAAATGCCGGCGGTTCTTCGTAAGCCTAGATAGAAGAACTCCTCCATTTCCTCTTCTTTCGTTAAGATTTGCACATCTTCACAAAGCTGTTCCTCGATGGAGGGACGGCTTTTTTGCTTTTGCAAACTTAGAAAAATAGAAGAGGAAGAAGTCTCGTCAAGGCTTTTTTCAACAGACCTTTGCCCCGACTGGACAGCGGAAGAATCTCCTTTTTCGAAAAAGGGTAAAGAGAGGTATAGGGGGAGCTTATTTGTATTTTTCCACCGCTTATGCTGAAAATAAGAAGAGGAATGAATGCCAAAGCCCAGGTAGGGAACATTGGACCAGTAGCCGTAGTTATGCACGGAAAAAAAGCCTTCCTTGGCATAATTACTGACCTCGTAGGGGGACATCCCCATTTTACCGGTCCATTCCTTCGTAAGGGCATCCATTTCCAAAAGCTCCTCCTCGGAGGGGATTGGCAGCTTTCCTTCCTTAGCTAAGGCATAGAAGTGGGTTCCTTTTTCGATGATTAAGTTGTAAATGGACAGATGCTCCGGCTTTAAAAGACTGATATTTTTCAAGGTCTTTTTATAGCTTTCCGGAGTCTGCAAGGGAATCCCGTTCATTAAATCAATGCTGATATTTTTAAAGCCCAGCTTTCTGGCCTCCTGATAGGCGGTAAGGAAGGTGGAAAATTGATGCTCCCTTCCCAGAAAACGAAGCTCCTCCTCTTGGGTGCTTTGTAAGCCAAAGGACAGACGGTTAATGCCGGAGCGCTGATAAGCTTCCAAAGCCTCTTTACTTGCGGATTCCGGGTTGCACTCAATGCTGGCTTCCCAATCGGAATAGATAGGATAGCAGTTTCGGATCACTTCCATGGTCTTTTCAATTTCTTCGTATGGTACGGCACTGGGGGTGCCTCCGCCGATAAAGAGGGAGAGGACCTCATACTGCCCCTTTTGAAAATCCCTGCTTCGCCACTCCAATTCCTCCCGGAGCTTTGCCATGTAGGCGATTTTTTGCTCCTCCCCGGAAGGAAAGGAGAGAAAATCGCAGTAGGCACATTTTCTTGCACAGAAGGGGATATGTAGATATAATGCAAGAGGTTTTTTTCCTCGTTTTTCAAATGATTCCAGTAGGCTACGGTACTTTTCCATGGAGATTCCTTTCAATGTTTTCTCCACTTTAGCACAGAGCATTTTTTTCGGCAAGGAGGACAGTTTGGGATATAAAAAAGGAGAAAGAGAAGAGTTTCTGGATGCCCAGAAGAAGATTCAGGAACAGCTGAAAGAGAAGAGTTTTCTGCCTCTTTACCTTCTCTATGGGGAGGAGGATTATTTGCTGTCCTATTATAAGAAAGCCTTCTTCCAAGCCTTTTCGGAAAATGAAGGCATCAACTGCATGGTGGTGGAGGAGCTTCCCCCTACGGATGAACTGATTTCCGCGGTGGAAACCCTGCCCTTCTTCGCCCCATACCGACTTATGGTTTTTCAGGGGAAAAGTAGCGGCAGAAAAAAACTTTCAGAAGATTTTATTCAGTATTTGAAAAACAGCCCCAAAGAAACAGTGCTGCTCTTTATTGAAGAAAAAGTAGACAAACGAAGCAGTCTCTATAAGGTGGTGAAGGAGAGAGGACTCTGTCTTGCCTGTATGGAGCAGGATCAAGCTTTTCTCCAGCGTTTTGCTTTGCAACAGTTGAAAAAGGAAGGAAAGAAGATTCGGGAAAATGTCCTTGGACTCCTCCTATCCAGAAGCGGCAGCAGTCTGTATCGCATTGTGAATGCCTGTAAAAACTGCGTGGATTATATTGGAGATGGGGAAGAAATTACCCAAGAGGTGGTGGAGGCCGTGGTGGAGAAGCTGCCGGAGGACAGAGTTTTTGATCTGATTGAAGCTTTAGGCCGGGGAGATCAGGAAAAGGTCTTTCAATATTACGGAGACCTTCTGCGGTTAGAAGAAAAGCCGGCAAAAATTCAGAATCTGATTCGGAAAAATGTGGAAAAGCTTCTTATCGTCAGAGAATATTTGACAGAGGGACTTCGGGAGAGAGAGATGGAAAGTCGGCTTTCCATGGATTCCTGGAGAGTTCGAAAGTATATCGGCCAGGCCAGAACCTATACTCAGTCCGGCTTGCAAAATCTCTTCCATAGTTTACTTCGTTTAGAAGAAGAGAACAGAAAGGGAAGAATCTCTGACAGCTTGGCTTTAGAGCTTCTATTGGCGAATCAGGCGGAGAATCTTTTGCCCTAAGAGCTTTTTTCATGCTCTGCCCCGGAAGAAATACTCTTTTTAGTGCTTTTTCTATGGGGAAAGAAGCAGGATTTTTTAGAGAAAATCACCAGAAATTCATAAAAAACGGATTTTTTTGCGATTTTGTAAGATAAATGAAAGAAAAACAGAATTCCTCTGTGCTAGAATGCAGAAAGCAAGGAGGATTTTTATGCTTAAACAAATCAAAAAAGGAATCGTTTTTTCCTTGAGTAGCCTGATGTTACTTTCTTCCTTTTCCATTGTGGGAAGGGCGGAAGAAGTGGGAGCGCCCCCTGTAGCCAAAGAAGATGTTATTGAATTTACCGATATCCCTGAAGGGCTTGCCAATGAAATCAGTCAGGGAACAGCAGAAAGTGCAAACTATACAAAGGGTGCATCCCTTGGAAAGTTCCAGCTGGTAGGATACAGCGGAGACGGAATGACATATTCCGGAGCAAAGACCCAAGCGAAGCATACCATTGCGGCAGACTTAACGGTACTGCCACTGGGAACCAAGATTTTTATCGGTGATACCGTATATACCGTGGAAGACATTGGTTCCGGTGTAAAGGGAAAGATGGTGGATATTTACTTTGACACCATGGCGGAAGCCAGAGCCCTTACCCAGAAGGGAAGAGTTTACGAGGAAGTGTTCGTGGCGGTTCCCAAGCAGTAAGATTTAAAGGAAAAGACAAGGCTTGCCTTGTCTTTTTTTATGGAAATTTGTAAACAATCTACACCGTGATTATTCCGTATGGGTCTAAAATTGGGCACGCTCTCGCTAGCTTATTTAAGAAAGTAAATTAAGAATAGATTGAAGCCACTTCTCCAATAGCCTATAATTCTTAATATAAAAGACGGCAGTGCATTGGGAAAGGAGCAGGCAGGAATTCATGGAATTTACCCGGGAGCAAAGACAGGCAATAGAGACAGGGGCGGAGAAGGCCCTGGTGGTGGCGGGGCCGGGTTCCGGGAAAACCACCGTGCTTACGGAGCGTCTTTGCACCCTTTTGGAAAGGGGAGTTCCGGCGGAAAAAATCCTGCTTCTTTCCTTTACCAGAGCTTCCAGTAAGGAGATGGAGGAACGCTTTTTCCGGAAAATGGGGATTAGGGCGGGGAGACCGAGATTTTCTACCATTCATGCCCTTTGCTTTTCCTTACTTCGAGAGGATCTGGGCTACAAAAAAGAAGATCTTGTAAACCTTTATGAGAAAATGGATTGGCTTTCTCAATACTATCTGGAAAAGGGAATTCTTCGGGAGGAGGTGCAGGAGCTGCTTCCCGGCTTGATTGCCCGGATTTCCTATTTTAAATCCATAGGGGAAAGGGAAAGAATTGCCTACCTGCAAAAGGAGAAGCAGGAGGATTTTCTTGCCCTCTATCATTTTTATGAAGAGAGCAGGAAGAAGAGAGGAAAGCTGGATTTTGAGGACCTGCTTTTAGAGGTACTTCGTATCCTGATGGAAAAAGGAGACCGGGCAAAGGCCTGGCAAAGCCGTTTTTCCCACATCCTTGTGGATGAATTCCAAGACCTTTCTTTGGTGCAGTATGAAATTATCAAGGCTTTGGCGAAGTCTCCCAATGCCCTCTTTGTGGTGGGGGATGAGGATCAAAGCATTTATGGCTTTCGGGGAGCCAGTCCCGGTATTCTCCTCTCCTTTACCAGGGACTATCCGAACTGCGAAAGGATTTTCTTAAGTGATAATTTCCGTTCCTATAGGGAAATTGTGGAATTAAGCAAGAGGCTTATCGGAAAGAATAAGGAACGTTTTCAAAAGAAGCTACAGGGCAGGCAGGGAAGCGGAGGAAAGGCCAAGTACTATGCCTTGGCCAACGGAAAGGAAGAAGCAAGACTCTTACTCCGGCATATTGAAGAAGCGAAGGAAGAGGGCTGTCCCTTGGAAGAGATGGCTATTCTTTGCAGAAGCAGAAAGCAAATCCCTGCCTTACTGCCTCTTTTTATGGAGCGAGGCATTCCCTACAGCCTTACGGAAGAGGTGCAAAATGTCTTTCAGCACTTTGTGGGAAAGGATATTTTGGCCTATCTTCGTCTGAGCATGAATATTGAAAGCAGGGGAGAGCTTCTGCAAATCCTGAATAAGCCCTATCGGGGCTTGCTTCGGGAGAAAATCCAAAGGGAGGAAAGCCCCTTTTCAGATTTGAAAAAGGCTTACAGAGGAAGAAAAGAGGAAAGAGCCCTGCTCCTTTTGGAAGCTCAGCTTCAGAAAATGCAGGAGCTTCCGGTACAGGAAAGAATCCTTTTTATCCGAAAAGATATGGGCTATGAGCAGTATTTAGAAAGCTTTGCCAAGAAGAAAAATCGGGACTTTGAGGAATTGCAAAGTCTTTTGGAGGAGCTTACCGCTATGGCAGAGCAGACAGAAGGAGTGGAAGCCTTTTTCCGATTTGTGGAAAAATTCAATGCGGACTGCCTGCAAAGGCAGAAGGAAGAAAGCGGGGAAGGGGTTCGAATCATGACCTACCACGGGGCAAAGGGATTGGAGTTTGATGAGGTCTTTTTGCCGGACTGCATTGAGGGAATTATTCCGGATGGAAGAGCCAAAACCCAAGAAGAACTGGAAGAAGAAAGAAGAAGCTTTTATGTGGCATTGACCAGAGCCAGAAAGAAAATTCACATCTATGTCACAAAAGAACGATACAGTAAAAAGGTAAAACCCTCCCGCTTTATTCCGGAGCTTTTAGGAGGGTAGGAAGGGGCGAAATGGAAAAGATTAAGATTTTAGTGGTGGATGATGAAGAAAGAATGCAGAAATTGCTGAAAGACTTTCTGAAAATGAAGGACTACGAAGTGCTTTTGGCCGGAAACGGAGAGGAAGCCATTGATTTATTTTTCAAGGAGAAAAGCATTGCCCTGATTATTTTAGATGTGATGATGCCTAAGATGGACGGTTGGACCGCCTTAAAGACCATTCGGGAGCATTCCAAGGTACCGGTGATTATGCTGACTGCCCGTTCCGAGGAAAATGATGAGTTAAAGGGCTTTGATTACGGGGCGGATGAATACATTTCCAAGCCCTTCTCCCCGAAGATTTTGGTGGCGAGAGTGGAGGCTTTGCTGCGCCGTTCAGGGGTCCAGAAGGAAGAGCTTTTGGAGGTGGGAGGCATCGTGATTGATGAGGCGGCCCACAGCGTTACGGTGGACGGAAAGCCTATAGAGCTTAGCTTTAAGGAATATGAGCTTTTGCAGTATTTTGTGGAAAATAAGGGTATTGCCTTGTCCAGAGAAAAAATTCTCAACAACGTTTGGAATTACGATTACTTTGGAGATGCCAGAACCATCGATACCCATGTGAAAAAGCTTCGTGCCAAGTTAATGGACAAGGGAGAGTATATCAAGACGGTTTGGGGCATGGGCTATAAATTCGAGGTGGAATAGGAGGGTATCTTGGCTGAAAAATGTCGAAAACGAAACAGTTTGCAAAGGCGCTTTACCCTGCTTTTTGCCTTTGTGTTTTCCATGCTTTTGATTCTTCTTCTGGTGGGAAACAGCTTTTTTCTGGAAAGCCTTTATGAAAAACGAAAGGTGCATGTGCTGGAAAAGGCTTATATGGAGCTGGATCGGATTTTGCAGCAGGGAGAGGGCTTTTCCAAGGACTTTCCTACGGAAGCGGAAAGCCAGGAAGGGAAGGAAACTGCCGCCAGTAAATATGTTCGCTTTTTAACGGAGAAGGAAAATATCTCCATTATCGTGATGGATGACAGTAGCGACGGGGTGTATACCTCCTCTGCCAATCCCCAGTCTTTGATTCGCAGGCTTTATTCTTATATTTTTGGGAAGGCGGATGGAGATACCCAGAAGATTTTGAATAAGGGAGATAATTTTTCCATTGTGAAAACCAAGGGGGAAAACAAGGAGACAGGGTACCTTGAGGCCTGGGGATATTTTTCCAACAACAGTACCTCCTTTATGATGTCCATGCCCCTGGCCAGCTTAAGGGAAGCGGTATCCTTCTTTAACTATCTTCTCTTATTTTTAGGAGGCAGTATTCTGTTCTTCGGTACCTTGGCGGTGTATTTTACCGGACGAAGAGTGACAAGACCTTTAAAGGAGCTGGCAAAACTTTCCCAAAAGATGAGCCAACTGGATTTCACCGCCCGTTTTCAGGGGAGTAATCTGGAGGAGATCGAGGTTTTGGGAGAGTCCATGAACAGCCTTTCTCAAAGGCTGGAGGATACCATAGGAGATTTAAAAAAAGCCAACAATGAACTGCAAAGTGATATAGAAAACAAAAATCTGATTGATCAGAAACGACAGGAATTTGTGGCCAATGTTTCCCATGAGCTAAAGACCCCTATTGCCCTGATTATGGGCTATGCGGAGGGACTGGGAGAGGGACTTTGTGAAGATGAGGAAAGCAGAGCCTATTATTCCTCTGTGATTGTGGATGAGGCGAAGCGAATGAACCACATGGTAAAGGAATTGATGAGTCTTTCCGCCATGGAGCAGGGAAAGGATTTACCGGATTTCAGTCTTCTGGATATGGCCAAGCTTACCAGGGGGGTACTTAGCACCATGGAGATTCTTTTGAAACAGGAAGGGATTTCCGTGGAGGTGGATATTCCGGATGGGCTTTTCCTTTGGGGGGATGAGTTCAAGGTGGAAGAAGTCTTGATGAATTATCTGCAAAACGCCATTCACCATGTGGGAGAGCCGAAGCAAATTAGCGTTTATACGGAAAATCGGGGACAAAAGACGGTGGAAATCCATGTACGAAATACCGGAAATCCCATTCCCGAAGAGGATTTACCCAGAGTATTTGAGAAATTTTACAAAGTGGATAAGGCCCATTCCCGTTCCTACGGCGGTTCCGGTCTGGGACTTAGCATTGTAAAGGCCATTATGGACAGCCATCATCAGGAATGTGGCTGTAAAAATACTTTAACCGGAGTGGACTTTTGGTTTACTTTGGAAAAGGGAGAGATGGGAAAAACTTAATTTCTTTGAAATTTTGATACAAAATAGTATTTCTATGCTATACTGTAGAAGATTCTGAAAGGAGGACTTCATGGAGAATATGAACAACATGAACAATTATGAAAATGATAATATGCAGAACTGGCAGCAGCAGGAAGAGCTTCCTTCCTACCAGCGTGAGCTTTCCAGAGGCCAATATAATGTGCTGATTGGTGTACATCTGCTCTACGGTCTGGCACTAACCGCCTTTATATGCATGAAGATGCCTTATATTTTACCGCAGATTTATGCTGTGAATCCTTTTGTTATTACCTTTTTATCATTTGCAGTTAGCCTTTTAGGAGGGTTCCTTATTGGAAAGAAAGAAAATTATATACTTTCTTTCTTAGGGTACTCTGTGGTGGTGTTTGCTTTTGGAGTCCCGTTGGCTTACACCATTTTCTTTTTTCCCATCCACCTGATTTTTATTGCGGCGGTTTTAACCTTTGTGGTTGTACTAACCATGACGGTAGCGGCAGTCTTTATGCCGGATGCCTTCCTTTCCTTGGGAAAAGTGCTCTTTATTTCCCTGATTGGTTTGGTGATAGCTGAGCTTTTTTGCTTTGTCTTAGGAATTTTCACTCCGAATTTTCTTCTGTTAATCGGTATTTTTATCTTCTCCTTATATGTGGGATATGATTGGGCTAGAGGACAGCAGTATCCTTCTACTCCCAGCTATGCTTGCTACACCGCATTAGAGCTGTATATGGATATCATTAACCTCTTTATTCGTATCCTTCGCTTGATGGGTAGAAGAAGATAATATTAAGAAACGAAAGAGCTGTAAGTAAGCGAACAGGATAAGGATATTTCGTATTCGTAATAAGTTCAGAATTTTTAAAGGGATTTAACAAGGAAAAGGAAGACAGGGATGTTGGTCTTCCTTTTTTCTCGCAAAGAAAGTATTGTGTTTTTAAGAAAATAAGCACAGTAAACGAAAAGAGAATCGAATGAAAGAAGAAGCGTTGCAAAGAGAAAATCTGCGAAGTGCGATCTCTCGAAGAGAAGATCCGCAGATAGAGATAGAGAGTCTGCAAATAGAAGAGTTGCAAATAGAAGAGTTACAAAGAGAACTTAGGATATTGATGCAGGAGATGCTGTTAAAGCATCAGGAATTGGATGCGGAAGTCTTTCGGGTTTGGTGGGAGGAAGAAGGACGGGAGGGACGTTATTTTTCCCTCCAAAGAAGAATTGAGGAACTGGAAGAAGCGGAGTGGAAGAAAAGAATTCTTCCCTATGCCTATGAAGAGGATGTGTTTCATGATATGTAAGCATTGTCAAAGGGAAATTGAAGATTCGGCTACTGTATGCCCCTATTGTAAGACTCCCGTCATTCGTATTACGCCGAAAAAGGTCTGCGGGTATTGCTACACGGAGTTAAAGAAGGGGGATAAGGTTTGTAAAGGCTGTGGCAGGAAGATTCCGGAGGAGCTTTTAAAGCTTTGGGCGGAAGAGGCAAAGTCTTCCCAAAATCCGGATGGACAGCGGAACAAGACAGGAGCGGAAGAGTCTATGCAGCATGAGAAGAATCCTTCTGAAAAAAGAGAAATTCTTCTCTTTTCCAAAAAGGGAAAGGAGGCAAAGCCAAGTGCTCCGGATCAGGAATTTTTATGTCTGATGTTAAGCATTTGTCCGCCCCTTGCGGCGGTAATCTTTCGTCTTCTCTTTTCTTCCACAGGATTTCTGCCCTGGCAGATAACCATTCTTTTCGTCTACTGCCTTTCTTCCATGGCCTTAGCGTATTTTTTGGAAGGAAGCATTGCCAAGCGTTGGAAAGAGGAGAAGGGGAAGGCACTGGGGGAAGGGTACAGGAGCTTGTTTTATCTTTGCCCCCCGGCTACTATTTACTTCCTTCTGAAGGAAAATGAGAAGAACCAATTTTCCTTCTTCCTGGTTCTGCATTTTGCTTTATTAGTACTCTGCTTTTTGCCCTTTTATTGATTTTCGGAAAATGAAGATGGATAGAAAAGAAGAAAAGTTTCTGAATAATTGAAGGAACAATGAAAGAAGAGAAGCTTCTGAATAATCGAAGGAATTATGAAAGAAGAAAAGCCTTTGAACAATTGAAGGAACTAAGAAAGGAGAACAACTTGATCTATTCCTTTTTTGCCCTGCTTTCCCGAATGAAATACATTGACCGCTGGGCTTTGATGCGAAATGCCAGGGAAGAGAATCTTTCCGAGCATTGCCTGGAGGTGGCAATTTTAAGCCATGCCTTGGCGACCATAGGAAATCTTCGCCTGGGAAAGAAGCTTTCTCCGGAAAAATTAGCCTTGAGAGCCTTGTATCATGATGCCTCCGAAATCCTCACCGGAGATATGCCCACTCCCGTAAAATATGGAAAGGAAACTCTTCGTGCCGCCTATAAAGAAGTGGAAAAGGAGGCGGAGGAGCAATTGCTTCTGGCTTTGCCTAAGGATATGCAGGAGGCGTACAGGGAACTGTTCTTCCCGGCTGAGGAGGAGAATGCCGCCTATGAAAATAGGCTCTTAAAGGCGGCGGATAAGCTTTCCGCCTTAATTAAGTGTAGGGAGGAAATCAGAGCCGGCAATCAGGAATTTTCCACAGCTTTACAATCCACAGAAAAGATCATAGAAAATCTGGCGAAGGAGCTTCCGGAGCTTCGTATTTTTATGGAGGAGTTTTTACCGGCCTACGGAAAGACGCTGGATGAACTTACGGAATCTATTTTGCAAAAATAAAAGAGCAACAGCAAAAGTAAAAAGTCGGCTGTTTTTTTGCATTGACAATGATAGAATACTCCTATAG
>CAUSUG010000010.1:0-21186 GCA_963534765.1 uncultured Oribacterium sp. | reverse complement strand
GATTATTAAGAGTCTATGCCTATTTCTCTTGCTGGCAAGTCTTTTCCTGGGAGCCTCCTTTTCCTATGGCTTGTTCCGGGGAATCCTGGATTCCGCGCCGGATATCCATAAAATTCATGTGGGTCCCACAGAGTATGCTACCAAGATTTACGACAAAAAAGGAAATCTTATGTCCACCTTGGTTACGGAAGGCTCTAACCGAGAAAGAGTGAGCTATGAGGAGCTTCCCAAGGATTTAATCAATGCCTTTGTAGCCATAGAAGATGAGCGATTTTGGAGCCATAACGGTATCGATTTTCGTTCCATTATGCGTGCTATCAAGGGTGTGGTTTCCGATGACAGTTCTGCCGGCGGAGGCTCTACCATTACCCAGCAGCTTCTGAAAAACAATGTTTTTGGCGGAGGCTTGCATGAAGGAAAGTTCGAGCGTTATGTTCGAAAGTTTCAGGAGCAGTATTTGGCCCTGGAGCTGGAGGATCAGAGTAATTTAAGCAAGAAGGAAGTGAAGAAGAGTATTCTTACGGAGTATTTGAATACTATTAATCTGGGAGCCAATACCTTAGGAGTAAAGGTTGCCGCAAGAAGATATTTCAATAAAGAGGTTACGGAGCTTAACCTTTCAGAATGTACGGTTATTGCAGCGATTACCAAGAATCCTTCCGGCTTGAATCCCATTACCCATCCGGATAAAAATGCCATTCGAAGAGCCCAGGTTTTAAAAAATATGTTAAAGCAGGGCTATATTGATGATGCCCGCTACCAGGAGGCTTTACAGGATCCGGTTTATGAAAGAATTCAGAATGTGAATTCCGTGAGCCAGGGTGACGACAAGCCCTATTCCTATTATACCGATGAATTGACGGAGCAGGTGGTGGACAGCCTTATGGAACGGTTGAATTACAGCAAGGAAGACGCTACCAAGCTGCTCTATTCCGGAGGCTTACGGATTTATGCCAACCAGGATCCGGATTTACAGGCCGTTGTGGATGAGGAAATCAACAATCCGGACAACTATGACACGGCGAAATATTCCATTACCTGGCGATTAACCATCCAGCATGAGGACGGCAGTATCGTCAACTACGGCGAAAAGGACTTGGAGAAATACTTAAAAGAAGGTAGAGGACTGGATTTTAACGGATTATTCAGCTCCAAGGATCAGGCCAACAAGCGGGTTGAGGAATTTAAGAATAAGGTTGTGGTGGATTCGGATAAGATTCTGGGAGAAAGTATTGACTATGTTTTACAGCCTCAGGCATCCTTTGTCTTAATGGATCCTTCCACCGGAGAGGTTCTGGCTTTAACGGGAGGTCGGGGAGAAAAGAAGCAGAGTAAGACGCTGAATAGAGCTTCTAACGTACTTAGACAGCCCGGTTCCACATTTAAGATTCTTTCCTCCTTTGCCCCTGCTATCGATTTATACGGTGCTACATTGGCATCTACCTACTACGATTCCGAGTATACTGTTGGAAAGAAAACCTTTAAAAACTGGTATTCCGGAGGCTATCTGGGCTTTCAGAGCATCAGGGACGGTATTGTCTATTCCTTGAATATCGTAGCCGTTCGTTGCCTTATGGATACGGTAAAGGTGGAAAATGGATTTCGCTATGCGGAATCTCTCGGCATCACCTCCCTTGTGCCGGAGGATGCCAATCCTGCCTTGGCCCTGGGCGGTCTGACCAGAGGCGTTTCCAATCTGGAAATGACGCAAGCCTTCTCTGTGATTGCCAATAAGGGACGGTTCCAGAAGGCTAAGTTCTTCTCCAAGATTGAAGACCAAAATGGAAAGGTGATTATTGATACCACAGAGGATGAGCCGGAGCAGGTGATGAAGTCCAGTACAGCCTATCTCTTAACGGATGCTATGCGGGAGTCCATGGAAAGTAATCGGGCCTTTTCTTCCAGTGTCCGGGTAAGCTCCACTTCCACCAGAGCCCATTTTGACGGCATGAGTCAGGCGGGAAAGTCCGGAACCACCAGTAACAACAGAGATATCTGGTTTATCGGTTTTACACCCTATTATGTAGGCGGAATCTGGGCAGGTTGCGATGACAATCAGGTATTAAAGGATAGTAATTCCGGAGAATACAACGGCGGAACCGGTTTCCACAAGGATATCTGGCGGAAGATTATGACAAGAATCCATGAAGGAAAGACGGATCCGGGCTTCCAGAGACCGGAGGATATTGTGGAGGAGCAGGTTTGCAGAAAATCCGGTAAGCTTCCCATTTCCGGCTGTTTTGCGGATTATCGCGGTAGTGCGGTGATTACGGAGCTCTTTGCCAAGGGAACGGTTCCCACAGACAAATGTACCTACCATACCTCCTGGGGGGCTATGCTGGTACCGGAGGATTTACGGGATTTGGATACGGACGATCGTTATTTCCGTTATAAGGTAAAGGAAAAGACGGCGGATGAGGATGAACCTTCCGGAGATGAGGTGATTATTTCCGAACAGGGCCCCTCCTCCAAGAAAAAGACAAAGGAAGATAAGCCCAAGGAAGAAAAGCAAAAGCGAGAAGATTAATAAGAGAAAGGAAAAGAAGCATGAAATTTATTCAAGATCGTTTTACCTCCATGCTGGAAGTGAAAAAATCAAAATTTTATGCTTCTTTATTTCCGCTTCAAAATCTTGAGGATGTAGCTTTTTGTTTACAGGAATGTAAAAAGAATTATCCCGAGGCAAGACACCATTGCTATGCTTACATTTTTCTGGAAGAACGGGAAGGCTTTTTGCAGGAGCAGAAAAAGCAAAGCGATGACGGAGAGCCGGCGAAAACCGCCGGAGCTCCTATTCTGCAAAGGTTGGAAAGAAAAGAACTGAAAAATGTTCTCTGCGTTGTAAGCCGTATTTTCGGAGGAACCTTATTGGGAACAGGGGGCTTATCCAGAGCCTATGGAGATGCGGCAGAGCAGGTGCTTGCGGAAGCGCAGCTTTTGGAACGAAAAGAGGGGAAAGAAATCCGGCTAAGTATTCCCTACACACTACTGGGGAGACTGGAATATGATTTTCAGGAAATGGGGATTCGGATTTTGGAAAAAAGCTACACGGATAGAGTAGAGCTCTTCCTGCAAATGGAAGAGGAACAGTATCTGTCCTTGGAAAAGCACATTGGGGAGTATGGACAAGAGG
The DNA here is from genome assembly GCA_963534765.1 of uncultured Oribacterium sp. GTDB lineage: Bacteria > Bacillota > Clostridia > Lachnospirales > Lachnospiraceae > Oribacterium. The sequence continues at coordinate 18,053 of CAUSUG010000010.1, read as the reverse complement.
TGGTTTTCCTTGCAATCAAAAATAGCCGGTGGTATACTTCCTAAGTTAATGAACTGTAGATAAAAATGAATCATTTAAAGAGGCTTTTAAGTTTCTTTAAGGGGAAAGAGAAGTAAATGTTAAAGAATAGAGAAGATGTACGTAATGTTGCCATTATTGCCCATGTTGACCATGGTAAGACGACTTTGGTGGATGAGCTTTTAAAGCAGTCCGGTGTTTTCCGTGACAATCAGGAGGTTGGTGTAAGAGTGATGGATTCCAACCCCATCGAGCGGGAACGAGGCATTACGATTCTGGCAAAAAACACCGCGGTAAGCTATGGAGATACCAAGATCAATATTGTAGATACTCCGGGACACGCAGATTTCGGCGGTGAGGTAGAGCGTATTTTGAAAATGGTGGACGGTGCTATCCTATTGGTGGATGCCTTTGAAGGCCCCATGCCCCAGACCAGATTCGTTTTACAAAGAGCTTTGGATCTTCGTCTTCCTGTTCTTGTGGTTGTGAATAAGATTGATAAGCCTCAGGCTCGTCCCAATGATGTGGTGGATGAAGTACTGGAATTGATGCTGGATTTAAATGCTTCCGATGAACAGCTGGATTGTCCTTTCCTTTTTGCTTCTTCCAAGAACGGTTATGCAAAGCTTAAGCTGGAAGATCCGGATGTGGATATGAAGCCTTTGTTTGATACCATTGTAGACTTTATTCCGGCCCCAAAGGGAGATCCGGATGCGGAAACCCAGTTCCTGGTTTCTACTATTGACTACAACGAATTCGTGGGAAGAATCGGAATAGGTAAGGTGGAGAACGGTAAGATCAAGGTGAATCAGGAAGCCTTGGTTGTGAACCACCATAATCCGGACAAGAGAAAAAAGGTACGTATCACCAAGCTCTATGCCTTTGACGGTTTAAAGAGAATGGATGTGGAGGAAGCATCCTACGGAGATATCGTTGCGGTTTCCGGTATTGAAGACCTGCATGTGGGTGATACCATTTGTACAGAGAAGAATCCGGAGCCATTGCCCTTCCAGAAGATTTCCGAGCCGACTATTTCCATGGATTTCATGGTAAATGACTCTCCACTGGCAGGAACGGAAGGAAAGTTTGTTACCTCAAGACATATCCGTGATCGTCTTTTCAGAGAGTTAAATACAGATGTTTCTCTCCGGGTGGAGGAGACAGATTCCGCAGATTGCTTTAAGGTTTCCGGCCGTGGAGAGCTTCACCTCTCCGTACTGGTGGAGACCATGCGTAGAGAGGGCTTTGAGTTTGCGGTTTCCAAGGCAGAGGTTATTTATAAGGAAAATGAGCAGGGCGTAAAGCTGGAGCCTATGGAGATTGCTTATATCGATGTGCCGGAGGATGCTACCGGCTCTGTAATCCAGAAGCTTACCCAGAGAAAGGGTACCTTAAACGGTATGAGCCCTTTGGCTTCCGGCTATACCCGTTTGGAGTTTGAAATTCCCTCCAGAGGCTTAATCGGTTACAGAGGAGAGTTCCTTACCGACACCAAGGGTAACGGTATTTTGAATACAGAGTTTGAGGGCTACGGTGAATATCGTGGGGATTTGAACTATCGTCATCAGGGCTCCCTTATTGCTTTCGAGCAGGGAGAGGCGGTTACCTACGGCTTATTTCAGGCACAGAACCGTGGAACCCTCTTTATCGGCCCGGGAGAGAAGGTTTACAGCGGTATGGTTATCGGACAGAGTCCGAAGTCTGAGGATATCGAGTTAAATGTTTGTAAGACCAAGCATTTAAGTAATACCAGAACCTCCAGCTCCGATGAGGCATTGAAGCTGGTACCGAAGAAGATTATGTCTTTGGAGCAGTGTATTGATTTTATCGATACGGATGAGCTTTTGGAGGTTACTCCGGAAAATCTTCGTATTCGTAAGAAGATTCTGGATCCCACCGCTAGAAAGAGAGCCGGATTTAATAGGAAATAATAAGAAAGGTTGAGTGAAACTATGGCATTATTTAAAGGAGCTGGCGTTGCTTTGATTACCCCTTTTCATGAGGATGGAAGCGTAAATTATGAGAAGCTGACGGAGATTTTGGAAGAACAGATTGCAGAAGGTACGGATGCCATTGTAGCAGTAGGAACCACGGGAGAGGCCGCAACCCTTACGGAGGATGAGCATATTGAAGTGGTTGCCCACACCGTTAAAGTGGTCAATCACCGTATTCCTGTTATTGCCGGTACAGGCTCCAACTGTACTGCAACTGCAATCGATCTTTCCAAGAGAGCGGAACAAGCCGGAGTAGATGGACTTCTTTTGGTTACTCCTTATTATAATAAGGCAACCCAGAAGGGCTTATATACCCACTACAAGGCTATTGCGGATGCGGTTTCCATTCCCTGCATTCTGTATAATGTACCGGGTAGAACCGGTATGAAAATTGAGCCGAAAACCATGGCAGATCTTTACCATAATGTAAAAAATATTGTAGGCGTAAAGGAAGCTACCGGAGATGTAGGAGGCACTGCAGAGCTGATGCGTTTAGTGGATGAAGATTTCTTACTCTATTCAGGAGAGGATGGAATCATTGTTCCCTTACTTTCCATCGGAGGTTCCGGCGTTATTTCCGTGTTGTCCAATGTGGCACCGAGACAGACAGCGGATATTTGCAAGAAGTGGTTTGCCGGAGATGTGAAGGGGGCTTGGGAAGAGCAGAAGAGAGCACTTCCTTTGATTCATAGCCTCTTTATGGAAGTGAACCCCATTCCGGTAAAGGCAGGAATGAATTTACAAGGGAAGGCTGTGGGAGGAATGCGTCTTCCGTTGACAGAGATGGAAGAAGCACATCAAGAGGTATTAAAGGAAGAAATGCGCCGCTACGGGATTTTATCCTAATAGAGAAGAGGGGGGCAGTGAAGAAAAGAAAATAAATGCAGGATAAACTGTTTCTTATTTTCTTCTTTTCCGCCCCTCTTTTTTTCTGCGGAAAAATGAAATAGAATAAACAAGAAAAAGTAGAGTGGTTTTCCGGAGCTGAAGGAGGAAAAAGATGAGGGTATTATTACATGGTGCGAAGGGCGTGATGGGACAAAATGTGCAGGAGGTAGCAAAGAAGACGGAGGGAGTGGAGATTGTAGCCGGTCTGGATTCCCATACGGATTTGAAGCACCCCGGATTTCCGGTTTATGGAAGCGGAGCGGAAGTGAAAGAAGATTTTGACTGTATTATTGATTTCTCCGTAAAAGAGGCTGTGGATGCTCTTCTGGATTTTGCAGTGGAGAAAAAAAAGCCTCTTGTGCTTTGCACCACAGGTTTAAATGAAGCACAGGAAAAGAAGCTTCAGGAGGCTTCCAAACAGATTCCCATTCTTCGTTCTGGTAATATGTCTTTGGGCATTAATCTTTTACAGGAGCTCTTACGGATTGCCGCGAAAAAGCTTTATGAAAATGACTTTGATATCGAAATTATGGAAGCGCATCATCGTAGAAAAAAGGATGCCCCCAGCGGAACAGCATTGATGCTGGAAAAGGCTGTGGAAGAGGGTATCGGAGAAGCACTGGTAAAGGTTTATGACCGTTCCGGAAGAGATACAGCAAGAGAGAAGAGAGAAATCGGTATGTCTTCTCTTCGGGGAGGAACCATTCCCGGAATCCACGAAGTAATTTTTGCCGGTGAAGATGAGGTCATTAGCTTAAATCATACCGCCTATAGTCGGAAAATCTTTGCAAAGGGAGCTATTACCGCTGCCTTTTTCCTGGAAAAGCAGGAGCCGGGAAGCTATAGTATGGCGGATGTTTTGAAATAATAAGGGGGGGGAATCATGAGTCATCAAAGCTACGAAAGCCCATTGTCCGGTCGTTATGCTTCCAAAGAGATGCAGGAAATCTTTTCTTCCGATTTTAAATTTAAAACCTGGAGAAAGCTGTGGATTGCTCTGGCGGAAAGTGAAAAAGAACTGGGGCTACCCATTACCGAAGAGCAGATTCAGGAATTAAAGGAGCATGCAGAGGATATCAATTACGATGTGGCCATGGCTAGAGAGAAAGAGGTTCGCCATGATGTGATGAGCCATGTCTATGCTTATGGCGTACAGTGTGAAAAGGCAAAGGGAATCATTCATCTGGGAGCCACCTCCTGCTATGTGGGAGACAATACGGATCTGATTACCATGCGGGAGGGCTTAAAGCTTCTTCGGAAAAAGCTTTTAAACTGCATGAAGGTCTTAGCGGACTTTGCCATGGAGTATAGAGGACTGCCCATGCTTGGCTATACACACTTTCAGGCGGCACAGACCGTTACTCTTGGGAAGAGAGCCAGTCTTTGGTTACATGATTTGTATCTGGATTTTCTGGATGTGGAGGAATGCATTTCTTCCTTAAAGCTTTTAGGTTCTAAGGGTACTACCGGAACCCAGGCCTCCTTCCTGGAGCTTTTCGAAGGAGACCATGAAAAATGTAGAGAGCTGGACAGAAAGATTGCAAGGAAAATGAATTTTCCCGGAGTTTATCCCGTATCCGGCCAAACCTATAGCAGAAAAATTGATTCCAAGATTCTGGCGATTCTCTCCGGAATTGCTCAATCCGCCCATAAGTTTTCCAATGATATTCGGCTTTTACAGCATTTGAAGGAAGTGGAGGAGCCCTTTGAGAAAAAGCAAATCGGTTCCAGTGCCATGGCCTATAAGAGAAACCCCATGCGCTGTGAAAGAATTGCCGGCCTTGCCAATTTTGTAATGGCAGAGAGCCAGAATCCTCCCATTACCGCCGCAACCCAGTGGTTTGAAAGAACCTTGGACGATTCGGCTAATAAGAGACTTTCTATACCCCATGCTTTTCTGGCTACAGACGGACTTTTGGACCTCTATTACAATGTGGCCTCCGCTTTAGTGGTTTATCCTAAAATGATTGAAAAGCATCTTCGGGAAGAGCTTCCCTTTATGGCTACGGAAAACATTCTGATGGACGGTGTAAAAAGAGGGGGAGACCGGCAGGAGCTTCATGAAAAAATCAGAAGCTATTCCATGGAGGCCGGTTTAAGAGTGAAAAGAGACGGTCTGGACAATGATTTACTGCAAAGAATTGCGGAAGATCCGGAATTCCCATTGGAAAAAGCGGACTTAGAGGAGCTTTTGATCCCGGAAAAATACATCGGCCGTTGTAAGGAGCAGGTGGAGGATTTCATTGCAACAGATATCGCGCCTTTGCTGGAAAAGAATAAAGAGCTTTTGAATCTTTCAGTAGAAATCAAGCTTTAAGAATTAAAACAAGCATCTTGTGCGATATTTTTAAATTTTGTATACTGAGGAAGGAAAAGATATGAAGAGAGGAATAGCCATTTTCACTTTAATACTTTTTTGTCTTGCTCTAATAGCCTTATTGTTTCTGGCTTTCACCGGGGGAAAAAAGGAGTATATGCTGGCCTTATTGTTCTGTGTCATGATTCTTCCCAGTCTTTTTTATGTGTATCAGTGGATTACAAGATTGATTAAAAAAGATTAGATTTTAGAGATTAACTGTTTGAGGGTGCAATCGCACTGCATTATACAATTCAAATGTAAGAAAGGGGAACAAGTATGGTTCAAGCAATTGTCGGTGCAAACTGGGGAGATGAAGGTAAGGGGAAGATTACAGACTATTTGGCAGAATCTGCGGACGTTGTAGTTCGTTTTCAGGGAGGAGCCAATGCGGGACATACCATCATCAATCCTTATGGACGTTTTTCTTTGCATCTTCTGCCCAGCGGAGTGTTTAACCCCAATGTAACCTGCGTTTTGGGAAATGGTGTTGCCGTGGATATCGGAAAATTCCTGGCAGAGCTGAAGTCTTTAGAGGAGGCCGGTGTACCGAAGCCAAAGATTTACATTTCCGACCGCGCCCAGGTAATGCTTCCCCACCATGTGTTACAAGATACTTATGAGGAGGAGCGTTTAGGAAAGAAGAGCTTCGGCTCCACAAAGTCCGGTATTGCTCCATTTTTCTCCGATAAATATGCCAAGATCGGCTTACAGTTTAACGAGCTTTATTTTGATGATATTTTAGAGGAACGCCTGAAGAAGATTTTGGAAATCAAAAATGCCTTGTTTACCAATCTCTATGGCAAGGAGCCTCTGGATTTCAATACGGTATTAGCAGAGCTTAAGAAGCAAAGAGAAGAGATTAAGCCGTTTTTAAAGGATACTTCCTTATTCCTGAGAACCGCTATTAAAGAGGGAAAGAAGATTTTACTGGAGGGACAGCTGGGAACTATGAAGGATCCGGACCACGGTATTTACCCCATGGTTACTTCCAGTCATACCTTGGCTTCCTACGGTGCTGTGGGAACAGGAATACCTCCCTATGCCATTACCGATGTGGTTTGTGTTACCAAGGCCTATTCCTCTGCGGTAGGAGCCGGTGAATTTGTCAGCGAGCTCTTCGGAGAAGCGGCGGAGGAGCTTCGTAAGAGAGGCGGAGATAAGGGAGAGTACGGAGCAACCACGGGACGTCCCAGACGTGTGGGCTGGTATGATGCGGTGGCTTCCCGCTATGGCTGCGCTTTACAGGGAGCAACTCAGGTGGCTTTGACCGTTTTGGATCCTTTGGGATATTTGGATGAGATTCCCATTTGTACCGGCTATGAAATCGACGGAGAAGTAATTCGTGATTTTCCGGTAACTCCATTATTAAGAAAGGCAAAGCCGGTATATACCGTAATGAAGGGCTGGAAGCAGGACATCCGCGGAATTCGTAAGTATGAGGATCTCCCTAAGGAGTGTAGAGACTATATCGACTTTATTGAGAAGGAGTTGGAGGTTCCCATTACCATGGTGTCCAATGGACCGAAGAGAGAAGAAATTTTACTGAGAACACCCAAGCTTTAGGAAAAAAAACTGACGAAAGCCAGGAAACAGCAGATTGGAATAGACAGGAGGAAGAATGGCCCGTTGCCCGAATTGTGCAGGAGAATTACTTTTTGATATCAAAACCCAAAGCTTGAAATGTCAACAATGCGACTCCGTTTTTAATCCCTATGATAAGGATAAGACCGTTGAAGGAGTGGTACAGGAGTACTATGATACTCAGGTATTTACCTGCCCTCAATGCGGGGCGGAGATAGAGAGTACGGATTTCTCCGGTACGGGTTTTTGTGCCTATTGCGGTTCCTCCGTGGTTTTTACCAGTCGAATGAAGCAGGCGGAGATGCCTCAGAAAATCATTCCCTTCCAGCTTACCAAGGAGGATTGTAAAAAGCGTTATCAGGACAAGGTTCGTTCCGCCATCTATCATGATAAGGATCTGGAAAATCCGGAGTATCTGGAAAGGTTTGTGGGCTATTACCTTCCCTACTGGCTTTATAGCTTTGAGGTGGATGAACCCTTGGAACTGGAGGGGCTGAAGGAATATCGAAGCGGAAGCTATCAATATCAGGAGCGATATGCCCTTTCCGGACAGCTTCAGGGAAAGTTTAACAACATCCCCTATGATGCCTCCACCCGCTTTGATGATACGATTGCCGGCTGTATTGCCCCCTTTACCGAGAAGAATTTAAAGGAATTCAGTCCGAACTTCCTTTTAGGCTTTTACAGTGATGTGGCGGATGCGGATGCCAAGCAATATGAGCCCAAAGCCCTTCATATGGTGGAACAACAGCTTTGGTCCTCCGTGATGGGAAGGCAGGGTTTTCAGGAAAGCGACATGCAGTTAAACAATGAAAGCATTCGCTCCTTGACGAAAATCGGTGCTAAATCCGTGACTGTGGAGCGGGGTATGTTTCCGGTTTGGTTTTTGAGCTATAAAAAGGACAATCGAATCGCCTATGCGGTGGTAAATGGAGAGACCGGTAAGGTTTATTGTGATATTCCCATAAGCGAAAGCCGTTTTCATAATGCCTCCATGATGATTGCCATTCCCATATTCCTGATTTTAAATTTATTTTTTCAAATTAAGGCGGAGAACCTTCCCTGGTATACCATGGCTTTGTCCACTCTCTTGATTGTTCTGGCCCAGGGACAGATTTCTAAAATCAAAAAGAGAGAAGACAGTCTTACAGGAAACAAAAACAAGTCAAAGGAGGAGAAGGCAAAGCTTCTCCGGCATAATGGAACCGGATATGCTCTTATTTCCGTTTTCTTTTCCTTAGCTATTATGCTTTGGCACCCGGTACAGGATGAATATTACTATCTGGCCAGTGCGGTAAGCGGGATTATGTCGATTCTTTCCCTGCGTTTAATGATAAAGAAGTTCAATATTTTATCCACCCGTTCCATACCGGAATTTTTTGACAAGAAGGGGGTAAAGTGATGAATAGAAGATTCTTAAAAAAGTATGCTACTGTATTTCTATTTTTCAGTTTTTTGCTGACACTTTCTTTTCAGAGCTTTGCCCTAAGCAGCGATGAGCTCTTGCAAGCTTCCGTTTATACGAATAGCAGTTCCGGTTATAAGGCCTATCTTTTGGATGAAAGTGACCTACTTAGTTCTTCCGAGGAGACCCAGGTTAAGGAGGCAATGATACCATTAACCAAGTACGGGAATATTGCCTTTGTTTCCGGAGAGGGCGGCTACTCAGCGACCTCCACTGCCAAGGATTTGTTGGAAGATTCCTTTCCCAACGGTAGCGCAAGCCTCTTATTGATTGATATGTATAATAGGGAAATCAGAATTCAAAGTTCGGGAAGCTTATACAAGACCATCAATAATCATGTGGCGGACAGCATTACGGATAATATATATCGCTATGCCTCCAATGGGGATTTTGGAAAAACAGCCACTATGGCCTTTCGGCAGATGAACGCCAAGATGGAGGGACGATTTGTGGAGACGCCGATGCGTTGGATCAGCAATTTGTTTCTTGCTGCCGCTTTGGCCTTACTTCTGAATTTCCTCTGGCTGATTACAGGAAAAAGAAACGAAACGGCTGCGGCGGGGGCAATACTTGGGGCTATGGCTCCCGACTTTATTATTGCTCAGCGCCGAAAGGATTTGATCTCACAAAATAAGCTCTATGTTCCCAGATCTTCCGGAAGCTCCGGGGGAAGTAGTGGAGGCGGCGGCTTCAGCGGTGGAGGTTTCAGCGGTGGAGGAGGTCATTCCTCCGGCGGTGGGGGACATCGTTTTTAGAGGGATAAGAATAAGGCTTTTCCTTTGATTTTCTACAAGAATTCCGATTTTTTCGCCGGATTTTCCGGAAGGAAAGCTTGCATGTTTATTTGTTTTATATTAGAATTGTTCCCGAGTTAGGGGCAAGTGCCTTAGAAGAAGGGGGAGTTTTTCCCAAAGAAAAGTGATTTAGGAGGATTTATGGTTTCTGCAGGTGATTTCAGAAATGGTGTTACAATTGAGATGGATGGACAGGTAGTTCAGATCGTGGAGTTCCAGCACGTTAAGCCCGGTAAGGGAGCTGCCTTCGTTCGTACCAAGTTAAGAAATGTTATTAACGGTGGTGTAACCGATAAGACCTTCCGTCCCACAGAGAAGTTCCCTGCAGCACGTATCGACCGTGTAGATATGCAGTATCTCTATGACGACGGAGAGATGTACAACTTCATGAACAATGAGACCTTTGAGCAGATTGCTTTGTCTCATGAGCAGATTGCGGACTCCATGAAGTTCGTTAAGGAGAACGAAACCGTTAAGGTAGTATCTTATCAGGGAAATGTATTCTCTGTAGAGCCTCCTTTGAAGGTAACCTTAGAGGTTACTCATACAGAGCCGGGAATTAAGGGTAATACCACCACCGGTGCAACAAAGCCTGCTACTGTAGAGACAGGTGTTGAAGTACAGGTTCCTCTGTTTGTAAATATTGGAGATAAGATTATTATTTCTACCCAGACAGGAGACTACGAGTCCAGAGCATAAATGCAGGACTGGTGTAGAGAATAAGCACTGGGAAGAATGCTTCTCCTAGAAGAAAATTGAGACTAAGGCTTCCTAAAAGGAAGCCTTTTTTTGTAGAAAGGATCGCTATGCAGGCTTTAAAAGCAATACTACAGGAAGCTATGGAATCTGCCTTTGTGGAGGCAGGGTATGATAAGGAATTAGCCAAGGTCAGTGTTTCCAACCGTCCTGACCTTTGCGACTATCAAAGTAACGGGGCTTTGATGGGAGCAAAAAAATATCAGGAGAATCCCATTGCTTTGGCCGAGAAGGTAAAGGGGTTTTTGGAAAAGAAAAGCTATAAAGATACTCCTTTATTTTCTTCTGTTGAAGCGGTAAAGCCGGGATTTTTAAATGTGAAGCTTTCCCCACAATTTTTAGGAGCTTATCTTCAGGGGATGCAGACGGAAGAGCAGAATGGCCTTCATGAAAAGGAAGGTAGAAAGATTTTACTGGACTACGGCGGAGCCAATGTGGCAAAGCCTCTTCATGTAGGACACCTTCGTTCTGCTGTAATCGGAGAAGCCCTGAAAAGAATGGGAAAAAGACTTGGAAATAATGTGGTAGGAGATGTGCATCTTGGAGACTGGGGTCTGCAAATGGGACTCATTATCACAGAATTAGAGGACAGAGGAGAGCTGGAAAAGCCCTTTACGATTTCCGAGCTGGAAGAGATTTACCCCTTTGCTTCCAAGAAAGCCAAGGAAAAGGATGAAGCCGGAAATCTGCTTAATGAGGAATATGCTAACCGTGCCAAGGAAAATACCTTAAAGCTACAGCAGGGAGATCCTGTATTTCATAAGGTTTGGGAAAGAATTATGGAAGTTTCCGTTGCGGATTTAAAGAAGAACTATGAAGCTCTGGATGTGCACTTTGATCTGTGGAAGGGGGAGTCAGATGCGGACCCCTATATTCCAAAGCTGATTTCTTTACTGGAAGAGAAGAAATTAGCCTATCGTTCTCAGGGAGCATTAGTGGTGGATATTACGGAGGAGGGGGACAGTAAGGAATATCCTCCCTGTATGATTCAGAAATCCGACGGAGCAAGCCTATATGCCACCTCTGATCTGGGAACCATTATGGATAGAGAAGAGCATTATCCGAAGGATTTATATCTTTATATAGCAGATAGTCGTCAGGCCCTTCACTACACCCAATTTTTCCGTGTGGCAAGACGGGCGGAGCTTCTTCCAAAAGAAACAGAGTTAAGCTATATCGGCTTTGGCACTATGAACGGAAAGGACGGAAAGCCCTTTAAAACCAGAGAGGGTGGAGTCTTAAGACTGGAGCGTTTGATTTCCGAGACCAGAGATTCCGTTCTAAAGCGCATGGAGGAATCCAAGGACAACGGCTTGAGTCAAGAGGAAAAAGAGGAAACCGCCGGAATCGTAGCCTTAGCTGCTTTAAAGTACGGTGACCTTTCCAACCAAGCCACCAAGGACTATATCTTCGACTTGGAGAAATTTACTGCCTTTGAAGGAAATACCGGCCCCTATATTCTTTATACCATTGTCCGCATCTCCTCCATTTTGCGAAAGTATGCGGAAAGTAAGGGGGAGAACTGGAAGAATACCCTAAGCTGGATTAGGGAAAATGCAAAGAATTATCCCTTAGGAAGCTCCGGGGATGAAAATGTTATGGCTCTGGAAAAAATTCTGGCAGCCTTTCAGGATGAGATGCGGGATGCATGGAGAGAATGTGCTCCCCATAAGATTTGTACCTATATCTATACGCTTTCCAACCAGTTCAATTCTTTCTACCACAATGTAAAGATTTTGACGGAGGAAAATGAGCAAAAGAAGAAGGAATATATCGGCCTTCTTTGCCTGAGCTGGAAGGTGCTTATGGATTGTATTCAGGTGCTGGGCTTCTCTGCTCCGGAAAGGATGTAAGATGCGGTATTTTGTACTAAGTGATATTCACGGTTCTGCTTACTATGCAAACTTAGCGATAGAGGCTTATCGGAAAAGCGGCTGTGAGAGAATCCTGCTTTTGGGAGATGTTTTGTATCATGGACCCAGAAATCCTCTGCCAAAGGACTATGCTCCCAAGGAGGTTATAGCCCTTTTAAATCCATTAAAGGAAGAAATTCTTGCGGTTCGAGGGAACTGTGAGGCAGAGGTGGATCAAATGGTATTGGACTTTCCCGTTATGGCGGACTATGCCATATTGGAGTGGGGAAAGTACAGAGTTTTCCTTTCCCACGGCCATGTTTATAACGCGGAAAGCTTTCCCCTCCAAAAAGATGGAGATATCTTCCTCCAGGGACATACCCATGTTCCCGTGGCAATGAAGAAGAGCAGGGGAGAAAAGTATTACTATCACCTGAACCCCGGCTCCATCAGCTATCCAAAAGAAGACAGCCCCCATAGCTATGGCATCCTGGAAGACAATAGCTTCACCCTATACGATGTAGAAAAAGGAGAAGCCTATAATAAGATAGAGTTCTAAAAAGGCACTGAAAAATTGAAGAACTTGAAAATCAGGAATTCCAATTTACATGCAGTGTAGAATAGGTCTGGAATAAGGGCAATCTAAGCCCGCCGGTACTTTAGAAAAGCTGAAATATTGAAGAACTTGAAAAATTAGAAATTCGACACTCATGCAATACAATATGGGTCTGAAATTCGGGGTAATCTGAGCCCGTCAGTACTTACTGAAAGCGAAGCTTGAAGTTAGTACTGCTACGTGGCGAGGTTAGCGAGAGCGTGCCCCGCTTTCAGACCCATATTGTATTGAAGAATATAGTATTTCAAGTTTTTCAATGTTTTAGATTTCCCTTCTTGACATATACCCCATGGGGGTATATTATTTCTTTGTAAACAGAAAGGAGGCAGAGATGAAACAGTATAGAGTTACAGGAATGACCTGTGCTGCCTGTCAGAGTAGAGTGGAGAAAGCCGTGTCTAAAGTTCCCGGCGTAAAGTCCTGCTCCGTTTCTCTTTTAACCAACTCCCTGGGAGTGGAAGGAGATGTAGGGGCAGATGAAATTCAAAAGGCGGTAGAAGCTGCCGGTTACGGCTTTGAGAATCCGGATAAGAGTGCATCCGGATCGGAACAGCAAGATAAGAGTGATGCTTTAAAGGATACCGAAAGTCCCAAGTTAAGAAAGCGATTTTTACAATCCTTATTTTTCTTGGCTGTCCTGATGTATTTTTCTATGGGACCCATGTTGTTTCACGCTCCGGTACCCAAGGCCTTTTCCAATCCGGGTATTTTGGCATTAACGGAGCTCTTACTTAGCGTTATTGTACTTTTCATTAACAAGAAGTTTTTTATTTCCGGTTTTAAAAGTGCATTTGCTCTATCCCCAAACATGGATACCCTGGTAGCCTTAGGCTCCACCGCATCTTTCCTGTATTCCCTGGGAATCCTTTACGGTATTCTTTATGCCTTTGGAGAGGGAAATATAGAGCAGACTAAGATGCTGGGCCACCACCTATACTTTGAAACGGCGGCAATGATTCCCACCCTGATTACCTTTGGAAAGATGCTGGAGGCAATTTCCAAGGGAAGGACTACGGATGCTTTAAAGAGCTTAATGAATTTAAGCCCTAAAAAAGCACATCTTCTTACCGGGGAGCAGGAAACGGAAGTTTCCGTAGAGGAAGTTAAGGAGGGGGATCTCTTCACGGTATATCCCGGAGAACAGATTCCGGTGGATGGCATCATTGTAAGCGGTACTACTGCTGTGGATGAGTCAGCATTAACAGGAGAATCCCTTCCTGTGGATAAGGGAGAGGGGGACAATGTCTCTGCCGGGACTTTGAACCGCTCCGGTTTTATCAAGGCTAAGGCAAGTAGAGTAGGAAAGGACACCACCCTATCTCAAATTATTCAAATGGTATCCGATGCGGCAGCGACCAAGGCTCCTATAGCCAGAATTGCCGATCAAATCTCCGGCATTTTTGTGCCGGCGGTTATCGGTATTGCGATCCTGACCTTTGTTATCATTCTTTTAAGCGGAGGAACATTTTCCGATGCCCTTTCCAGAGCCGTAGCTGTTCTGGTAATCAGCTGTCCCTGTGCTTTGGGGCTGGCAACCCCGGTGGCCATTATGGTGGGAAATGGAGTCGGCGCGAAGAACGGGCTCTTGTTTAAAACCGCCGCTTCTTTGGAGGCAGCCGGAAAGGTAGAGATTATTGCACTGGATAAGACCGGTACCATTACCAACGGAACACCGGTGCTTACGGATATTCTTCCCATGCAGGGAGTTTCGGAAGCAGAGCTTTTGACTCTGGCAGTATCTTTGGAAAAGAACTCGGAACACCCCTTGGCAAAGGCTATTCTAAGCTATGGAGAAGAGAAGAAGATTTCTACCCTGCCCGTGGATAATTTTCAGGCTATGGTGGGACATGGTGTTTCCGGAACCATAGAGGGAGAAACAGCGGTGGCCGCTTCCTTATCCTATATGAAAGAGCATTTTTCTTTGGAAAAGAGTTTTGAGGAGCAGTGCAACAGCTTTTCCGAAGAGGGAAAAACCCCATTATTCTTTGCAAGAGGAGAGAAGCTTTTGGGCTGTATCGCCGTAGCGGATACCTTAAAGGAGGATGCTAAGGCGGGAATTGAAGAGCTGAAAAAGCAAGGCATTTTCACGGTTATGCTTACCGGAGATCAGAGAAGGACGGCAAATGCCATCGGAAAGGAAGCCGGAGTGGATATGGTCATTGCCGAAGTACTTCCTGACGGAAAAGAAGCGGTTATCCGTAAATTGCAAAACTATGGTAAGGTTGCCATGGTAGGAGACGGTATCAATGATGCGGTTGCTCTGACAAGAGCGGATTTGGGTATTGCCATAGGTGCTGGAACGGACGTGGCCATTGATGCGGCGGATTTGGTGCTGATGAAGTCCAAGGTAAGGGATATTCCGAAGAGCATTCGACTTTCCAGAGCTACGATTCGAAACATTCATGAGAATCTGTTCTGGGCATTCTTCTACAATGTGATTTGTATTCCCCTTGCTGCAGGATTTTATTCTGCCATATTCCATTGGAATTTTTCCATGAGTCCGATGGTGGGGGCAGCGGCTATGAGCCTTTCCAGCTTTTCCGTGTGCTTAAATGCACTTAGGTTAAACTTATTTAACATAAACAATTCCGCTGGAGATCATAGGAAAGGTTTGGCGGAAGAAAAGAGAGAAAAGTTACTCTTGGATTTTGACTCTGAAAAGAAAGAGAGTCATGCACAAAAAGAAAAGGAGATTGTTATGGAGAAGCATTTAGTTATCGAGGGTATGATGTGCGGACATTGTTCCGGAACCGTAAAGAAGGCTTTAGAGGCTTTACCACAGGTGGAAACGGCTGAGGTTAGTCATGAAACCGGTAAGGCTGTGGTTACTTTGAAAGAAGCTGTGGCGGATGAAGTATTGAAGAAGGCCGTAGAGGATCAGGAATATACGGTGAAATCCATTTCATAACTAATTTTCATCATCATTTTTCCTAGTCAGTGTTAATAATCAAGTAAGACTCTGATTTTTATAAAATGATGTGAAAGCAAGAATGTCTATAAGGGAGATTGCATTTATGCAGGAGGAGCAAAAGCAAGAGCAAGAGGCTTCCCTGGAAATGGGAGGCTGTTGCGGAGGAAGAAAGAAAAAACAGGCTAGAGATGAGGGAGAAAGAAGAGATTTAATTTCTCGCTTAAACCGAATGGAGGGACAGATTCGAGGAATTCGCAATATGCTTCTTGAGGAGCGATATTGTGTAGATATTCTTACCCAGGTAAGTTCCGTTTCCTCCGCCTTAAAAGCCTTCAGTAAGGAGCTTTTACAAAGCCATATAGAAAGCTGCGTGGTTTCCGATATTCAGGAAGGAAAAACCGAGGCGGTGGAGGAGCTTTGCGACTTGATTAAGAAGATTATGTAACGAAAAATTTTCTTACGCTTTTCATACTTTAAACACAAAAGGACTCTATACTCCATAGAGTTCTTTTTTTTATTCTTAAGGAGTAGCGTCTGAAGAGAATACAGTATCTCGTTTAGAAGAAGCTGCTTTAAAGTTTCACCTTGTATTCCGCTTTTAACAGGGCAATGGTTGAAACAATATAAAGAAATTTTAGGAATACCGTATAGAGAACAAATGAAAGGAGATGCTTATGGACAATAAGAACAATTCTATGCCCGGCTGGGATGATTTCTTTCCCGGCAACAAAAAGGATGACAATGGAGGAGGGAACAGACCTAGATCTTTCCTGTTCTATGTCTTTATTGCCATGATTATTACTTTATTGCTGAATACCTTTGTATTTCCGGCAATGAAGCAGGCAAGAATTGAGCCCGCTGCGTATTCGGAATTCCAAAAGGCCATAACGGATAAGACCGTCACCAAGGTGGAATTTAATCAAAATACCATTGTTTATGAAGTTAAAAAAGACGGTAAGACGCAAAGCTACAGCACCACAAGAGTGAACAACGAGTTTAACGAAGCCCAGATTATGCAGGAGTTAAATGCTCAGGGAGTAGAGTACAATGAAAGCATTCCTGTAGAGAGTAATTTCTTCTTAAACTTTATTCTTTCCTGGGTTGTGCCTTTACTGCTCTTTATGGCCTTAGGAAACTGGCTTTCCAAGCGTATGGGATCTGCCATGGGCGGCATGGGAGGCGGTTTTGGCTTGGGCGGTTTAGGAAGATCCAACGCCAGAGAATATGAGAAGAAGGATGACAGCATCCGCTTTAAGGATGTGGCCGGAGAAGATGAGGCAAAGGAGCTTCTCACGGAGATGGTGGACTACTTAAATCATCCGGACAAGTATTCCAGAATCGGTGCCAAGATTCCCAAGGGAGCTTTGCTTGTGGGACCTCCGGGAACCGGTAAAACCATGCTGGCCAAGGCTGTAGCCGGCGAAGCAGGTGTTCCCTTCTTCTCCATTTCCGGATCGGAATTCGTGGAGATGTATGTGGGTATGGGAGCGGCGAAGGTTCGTGATCTTTTTGATCAGGCGAAGAAAAAGTCCCCCTGCATTATCTTTATTGATGAGATTGATGCCATCGGTAAAAAGCGTGGTGCCGGCGGCTTAGGGGGAAATGACGAAAGAGAACAGACCTTGAATCAGCTCCTTACAGAAATGGATGGTTTTGACAGTAATAAGGCCATTATTCTACTGGCAGCTACCAACCAGCCTGATCAGTTAGACCCGGCACTTCTCCGTCCGGGACGTTTTGACAGAAGAGTACCGGTGGAGCTTCCGGATTATCAGGGAAGAATCGACATTTTAAAGGTACATAGTGCCAAGATTAAGATGTCTGATAACATAAGCCTGGAGGCCATTGCCAAGGCGGCTCCCGGTGCGTCCGGTGCAGAGCTTGCCAACATTATCAATGAGGCGGCCTTAAGGGCGGTTCGTGCCGGCAGAGAAAGAGTTATCCAGTCCGACTTGGAAGAGTCCATTGAGGTGGTTATTGCCGGTTACCAGAAGAAAAATAAGGTGATGACGGAGAAGGAAAAGCTGATTGTAGCTTACCACGAGGTTGGACACGCCCTGGTTGCAGCTTTGCAGAAGGACTCCGCGCCGGTTCATAAAATCACCATTATCCCTAGAACATCAGGTGCTTTGGGCTATACTATGCAGGTGGAGGAAGAGGGAAACCATTATCTCTATTCTAAGGAAGAGCTGGAAAATGAAATTGCCACTCTCACCGGCGGACGCTGTGCGGAGGAACTCATTTTCCATACCTGCACTACAGGAGCTTCCAATGATATTGAGCGAGCTACCAAGTCGGCAAGAGCCATGATTACCCGTTACGGTATGAATCCGGAGGTGGGAATGGTAGCCATGGAGCAGCTGCATAACCAGTATCTGGGCGGAGATTCCAGCCTTACCGTATCTCCGGAAACCCAAACCAAGATTGATGAGATGGTAGTGGCCTTGGTAAAGAAACAACACGATAAGGCTTATAAGCTTCTGGAGGACAATATCACCAAACTTCACGAAATTACCAAGTTCCTCTATGAAAGAGAAACCATTACCGGAGAAGAATTTTTGGAGATTTTAAACCGAAAGGAAGTAGACCCTTCCGTAGTGGCAAGAGAAGAAAACTAATCTGGCCATCAAATAGTTGAACAAATCAAACAGATATAGCATTTCAGCAATATAGATCTGTAATGAAGGCAATCTGAGCCCGTCGGCACTTGCGAAAAACACAGGAACTGTCGTTTTTCGCTTAGTGTCCGCTACGAGGCGAGGTTAGCGAGAGCGTGCCTGAATTACAGACCTATATTGCGTGAAATGCTTTTTTGGTT
>CAUSUG010000009.1:0-22223 GCA_963534765.1 uncultured Oribacterium sp. | reverse complement strand
ATTATGCTCTTTGTAAATTGGGCTTTCTATCATTTTTTCTTCAAGATTATCGTATTTTTCTGCTGTCTTTCCTCTATAATTCTTATCTCTCCACTCTTCAGAAACCTTATACCCTCTTTTTTCCATTTCATCCATAACCAAGGAATGATAGATAAATAAGTGATATGGAGAATAGGAAAATGCATAATCTACTGTTTTATGCTTCTTATTCCACCCGTTCCCTCTAAGGGCACAGCACTCTCTATGTTGTCCAAGAAGCTGATTTTTCGGCAATAAGGGAATCAGTTGTTCATGCCATAGTCTCATTTATTTTCTCCTGTTAATAAAGTGGATTCCTGTAAATATTTGTTGGGATATTTCCTTAGTAAAGCGTTAAGATATTGAATCACAGCTTCCTGACTATTTTCCCCTTCCATATATTCTTCTAATATCTCAAATAATCCTTGTTTTTCCGTTTCACTTGCGTCTTTCTTGAAATATCCCCATACATGAAGAATGGCATTGTTAAAATCTTTTTTACTCTCTTCTATATCCTTTACGCTTTGTATTTTTCCCTGTAGATATGCAATATCCACTTCCTTTTCTTTCAAATACTCTCTGATATTCAGATATGCTTTATGGGATTTGCTCAGCACATAATATTTATTTTTTGCCCAGAGCTCTTCACATTCTTTTTTGATATTCTTGGACTTCACTTTACGCCTTCTTTCAAAATAGTTTAAGCATCCCTATTCCATATTTAAAAAAATTGCAGCAATGAATAATTCTAATCATTGCTGCAAGACACATGTTCCCTGCGAGAATCGAACTCACAACTAGTGCTTAGGAGGCGCTTGTTATATCCATTTAACTAAGGGAACAACAGAACGCTACTATTTTACCTATCCGGCAGTTTTCTGTCAATGCGGGGTTAGGAACTTATCTATCTGCTCTCCACTCCTTTTTCACTTGCTCCCAGATAGCAAAGGCCTTCCGAATTCGTTCTCCGCCATGATGATACTCAAAAACATCTTCCAACTCCTCATCGGAATAGGCGGAAAGGTCATGGGAATAGGCCCACATACGCTCATAATGATCCCGCCGATACATGGATTTTCCCCATTCACTGCTGTCTGTCCACAGGGTTCCCAAAAGGAAGATTCCGCTAAACAGGAGGCAAAAGGCAAGTCTGCCCTGTGCTGTTCTTGATTTCTGTCCCAAACTTGATCTCTTCTCATTTTTCCATAAAAATAAGAGCAAAAACGCTCCCAACAAAGCGCTTTGGTATTGCAGAGCATAACGGCTTTGAAAAGCATAGCTTTCCTTTAAAAACATATAGCGAGTGAGGAAAACCAGAGCATGACTGGCTAAGCCGTGGAGAAGCAGTAGCCCCGGCAATAAACCAAAGTAGAAAGACTCTCCAACATTTTCCCCTGTCAAAGCATTCGTATCTGTCTGCTTTTGCTCAGCCATTTGCCTCTGCTGCGACGAGAAGGCTTCCTTATTTTTCGTAGCAAATGTCTTAGTTCCCGAATTATTCGAAGATGCAAAAAACTTCCAAAGATACAACAGTATCATAAGAACATAAAAGAAAAGCACAAATGCCCCAAGCAGAACAACTCCTTTTCCCTGTAGCACTCCATCTTTAAGAAGCGCCTCCAGATTTTCCCCGGAAACAAGCATAGAGGAAAAGCCGTAAAAGATAAATTTCACTACAAAAAGCAGATGATTTTGCAGTACCTCCCTTAGGGAAATGCTTTCTGCCCCGGCATATTCATACACCGCGTAGTGATTACTGAGAAGATACAGAAAGAGGCAAAGTCCATTGGAAATAAGGAGAAGAATCGTCCCCTTCATATCCCAAAGCTTCTTTCCCAAAACCAGGAAGAAGAACAGGGCAAAGCAGGAAAGGAATACCGCCAAGCAATATGGCCCTGCCACCAGTAAAATAAATGGCGGATAAATAGATAGAATAAGCAAGGAGCTTTTCTTGCTGAAGGCCTGATCCAAAGCATAGAAATAGTCATAAAATACTGAAAAGGCCAGAAAATGAATATAACCCGAGCCGTTTAAAAGCATTTCCCACTTATTTAAGCTGTAAAAAAGAAGTAACAATAGAAGCTGCTGTGAAAAGGGCAGCTGCTTTTTTCTCATAAAAAGCAGTAAGGGTTTGCTGGCTAAGAATAGTCCCAGTACCCCAAGTGTCCGGTCAAAAATCAGGGTATAACCAAAAGAATAACGGTTTATTTCCCTAAAGAAATAGGTCAAAGGAATTCTCGTTAAAATATCCTTTTGCAGTAAATCCCCAAGCTGAAAGGGCTTTCCCAAGTAGGAATTTACCAGCCGGATATAGTCGGAATACAAAACATCCGTAGTGCTTAGAAGAACATAAAAGAGAATGGCAAGGGCCATGAGGAAAGAAAGGAGCAATAAAGCAATAGGGAGCTTCCCTTCTTTCCCCTTGGAAAGCAGATGCTTGCCCGAAGCCGATACCCCAAAACCTTGCCCTAAAGGAACCCGCTCTCCGGAAGCTTCTTCGCTGGAACTTTTCACATCAAAAGCTTGCTCTCCGGAGGCTTCTACGCCTGCAGTCAGTGCCGTAGAAACTTCCGATCCGGCCACCGGTATATTTCTGTTTTGTCCCTCATACTCTGCCATGCTCTCCCTTCCTTTCTCCGCTATGTATCACCTTTTATATAGTCCTTTGGCGCAAAGCCATTTTTCATAAATACAGTTTTAAAGCAAATCTATGATATTAGACAAACTGCTTTAAATTTTCTGCTTTCGAAGTATAGAAGCAAATCCATTTTTTCACTTCTACAGTTCCAAAATCAGATTAATCCTTTCTCCGATCCGGAGAATCTTTTAACATCAGAGGTTGGGAAATACCTCCTGGGTAATATCCCTATAGGCTCTTTCCTCCGGCACTTCTTTTAAAACAAGGCTGTTGTAGAAGTTCGCTTCCGACGGAAGTTCCCTAAAATCCTTGATGAAATGAATCTTTGTGCCCTGTCCGGACATTTCCGGATCAAAGACCTGGAAGAAGGTATCTCCGTAGAACTTACTCATCTTGTAGTTATTTTCCAGAATATAAACTTGTTTTCCCAAAACATAGTCCCGGCCGTACTTCCCTATGGTCTGCTCAGCCAAGGAGTTCATCCGATCCTGATCCTCCCAGAAGTAAATTCTGGGGAAGGACTCACGATATTTCATTTCCGCCGGGAAGCGAAGGCAAACGAAGAGCAGGGCAAAAAATGTGGGAATCGGCATGCCGGTATTTCCCAAAAGATAGGCAAAATACAAAAGAGATGCCGCAAAGCTTACATAAACCCAACGCATTTCCACGCGAATGGTAATAGAGGAGCAACCGATGCAAAGGGCAATAAAACAAAGGAACAATATATTTTTTCCAAAAAACTCTTTTTTCAGCTTGCCCTTACGAATGGCAAAAACCAGAGCCAAAAGAATGCTAAAGGCTAAAACTGCAATGGAAGCATAAATGACATAGCGATGCTTTCTGCCTACTTCCTCCCAGGGAATTCCTGCAAGGTAATCCGGCCCTGCCTGAATACCGAAAATATAAAATACCTGAGAAAAGGCATGGGACAGAGCTTTTGTTAGAGAAAAGCCGTCCTGAACCTCCGTTCCTCCCGTTCCCTTCGGCACAAAGGAACCGATGGCCAGGCTTCGAATACTAAAGAACAAAAAGGCCTGTACAAAAGGCAGGAAGAAGGGAAGAAGCTTCGGTTTTTTCAGAGCTTTGCTCTCCGACTTATCCTGTTGCCCTTCGCTTGCATTTACACTTTCACTTACATTTGTATATGCACCCGTACCTGCACTTATATATGCACTTGTACTGGCACTGGCATTTGTATATGCACCTGTACTTGCACCGGTATTTGCACTTGTACTTTCACTTTCGCCTTGCTCTATTACAATATACCCCTTTCCTTCAGTAGCACTCCCTGACAAAGAAGCATCTGAAGCCATTGCATAATCTGAAGCTTTCCTGCTATTTAAAGCTTTTGCATTTTCCGATTCTCCGGCTTCTCTTAGTCCTATATTCTGCGCCCCGACACCGGTATTTCCCCCCGCCTTCTTTCCTCTGAAAATCAGCGGAATATAAAACAAGGGCAACAACGCCACATATCGCTCATGGGTGAAAATCAAGAGGAAGAAAAACAGATGAGAAAAGAGAAGCATTTTCCCAAAAGCTCTCTCCTCGCAATCAATTTGTCGGTAAAGGAAATACAAAGTTAAAAGGGCAAAGCCCAAAGCCAGGGTTTCCAAAATGCCGATAGCCTGCCCGATCTGGTAATAGGCAAAGTGGGCGGACAAAAAGAGAAGCCCAAGGGACAAGGACAGAATACGCTTCTTCGTCATTTTCAAAGAAAAGAAGAAGAGGAAAAAGGCCAGCAGGCTGTTCAGGAAAATGTTGAAATGCAAGTAACGGTTGGGGTCCGCCCCCACCAAAGCCATTTCGATATAGGAAATCGCCCAATACACCGGGCGAAACCGCACCGCCTGCCCAATGGGGAAACTGAATTCAAAGAAATTTTGCTCCCGGAAAAAGGAAAACAAATACAGGTCGTCCATGTAGAGAGCCTTGATGTGAATCTGCCGGTTAATCCAATAGGCAGCACCTAATAGCAGGAGAAAGGCCAGAAAATAGCCCCCCAGCGGTATTCCTTTTATAAAAGCTTTATTTCCTTCTTGTTTCATTTACTCCTTACCTTTCTATTGGCGGATTTCGTAATACAATCCGCCTGTTCTTTATTCCCTAGAGATATAGCGAGGCTGCCACTCTCATCCTACTGTCAACTACCGATTTCATGCCTTCGGAAACCCTATTGCAAATACTCCCATAGCAGCTGCACAATCTTATCTTTTTCTACTATTTCTTCCTTCGTCAATGCGGGATAGGACTCTTTGTTCCAAGGATATTCTAAACGCTCTTTCCGAATCTGTAAAAGCAAAAGCTGTTCTGCCCCTTCGCCATTGGATTCTGAAAATGCCTTTACTCTATCAAGAGGCAGGATTTCATTCCTCTCCACCAGCATGGGGCTTTGGAAAATGCCTTCCTCCGCCATTTGCAGAAGCATCTCCCTAGCCCGCTCTTCCCTCTCATCATGCAGGAAGCTTTGCTCCAAATAAACATAGTCGGTACCGGACCATTTTAGGAACCAGGCAAAGTAGAGGGGGGAATCGTAAAGTCCAGGACTTCCTCCGGAGCCCTCCACATCCGTAATGCTCTGCACATTACAGGGGATACGATAGCATTCCGGCGTCTCCGCAAAGGCCAAAACATGGTGCCTTGGATTTTTTGCCATTTCCGAAAAGGCCGGAAGACTTCCTTTTTCTCTCTGATTTTCCAGTTCTAGCAAAGCGTGGTCATAATAGCCCTTGTTGGCCAAGTCAATGGGGGTGAAGCCCACTGCCCCCGCCCAGCTGGTGGTAATGGTAGTAAGAAATACGGCAAGATAGAAGGGGGAGAAGGCAAAGGCTTTTAAAAGAAAAGCCGAAAGCTTGGAGCCCCTTGCATTTTCTTTCTGAAAATCTTTCTTGAGTGTGAGATCCTCTTGATGGATTTCTTCCTGATAGATTCGCTCTTGATGTATTTCCTCCTGATGGATTTTCTCCGGAATGCTTTCTTCTTGAGAACTTATTTCCGGAGCACTTCCCATGCTAAAGCAAAGAAGTAATGCCAGACTTTCCCATAAAATATAGTAATTTCCGTCAATCTGCCAAAGCATCATAAAACTCAGCAGAGAAAATGCCATTATCACAAGGAAGGACAAGACAAGGGGAAGGTAGTCCCAAAGGGAAGCTTCCCCGCTCTCCCTACGAAGAAAGGCTTCTCTTCCCGATAAACTTTTTCTTCCAAGTAAACTATTTTTTCCCGGTAAATGATTTCTTCCCGCTAAACTATTTCTTCCCGATAAGCATTTTCTTCCTAAGGAAAAGCACTGCCATATCCCGAAGACTAAAATCAGCGGAAAAAGCACGCCACTCCAGGCAATGGCCACATGCTCCATATCCTCTCCCACCGGATAAAAAAGGAAAGAAAAGAGTCTACGGAAAAAGGAGAATGTACTTTCCGAAAGGGAAAGCTCTCCGCTGTAATCCACATGGGCATCCAAGTTAAAGGGCCAGTTTACATGAAATCCGATTGCCTTGAAAATGCCGGTAAAGGTGGTGGAAAAGGGAAGCCCCGTAATCAAGAAAGTCCGAAGGGTAATCAGTCCTGTATAGACTAGCGAAAACAGGACAAAGGGAAGTTCCGAAGTCCACTTCTCTCCCTTGGCCTGAATCGTATTAGGATTTGTGTTGCTATTTATGCCGGTATTCCCATTGATGTTGATGTTTTCTTTCGTATTTGCCTTTATATTCCTCTTCCCGAAACACTCCAAAAGCATGGTGAAGAGAAAAACGATTCCCAGAAGGGTAGAAAAAACCACCGCTGTAGGTTTAAAGCTGTAGCTGAAAAAGAGCAGGAAGCAGCTTTGCAGTCTCTTTCCTTTTAGGAAGAAATACAAGGCAGAGAGCTGCAGCAAAAGGGTGAATAAATCCGTTTTCATGGTAAGGGACATATTCCCCACAGAAGACAGGAGGAAAAAGCAGAGTATGCCGATATAAAGCTTCTTTCTGTTTTTTTGAAAATGAAAGAGAAGCAAGCCAAAAACCAGAGCCAATGCCAGATAAGTCCACAGACTGAAGGACAAAAGAAAGCCATAGCCCGGAAGGTAATTTAAGGGATAGGTCAAAAGCTCCAGTCCCTTGGGATAACTGTAAACGCTGTTGATTTGCCCGTGGGCAGAGAAAAAGCCCTCCGGAAACAGGACATAAGCACTTCTCAGTCCATAGCGAAGGGAGTCATAGTCCAATGCCACATTACTGCGGTTCATTTGCAGGATAAAAAAGGGCAGGGCGAAAACCAAGGGATACAGCGCCCCCTCCTGAAAGTCCTTTTCTAAAAAGGCCAAAAACTGTTTTAGGTCTTTAAATATTTGCAAAGGTCTTCCTGTACTAACAAAGCGAAACAAAAGGGCAAGCACAAAAAACCATAAGCCGGAAACAAGCATTGGCAAAAGCATACGGTGAAGATAAGCAAAGACCAGCGTTGGTAAAATAAAGAGAAGAAAGAGAAAGCTAAGAAAAGCTCTATTTAATGCTTCTCCGGAAGCTTCCCTGCCGGAAAAAATCCCTTTCTCCGGGGCATCCTGCATTTTCCTTTTGAGAAAAAAGCCCATAAGACAGAGGAAGAGATAGGCAAAAAGCCAAAGCATTTCCCGGAACGCATCTTGGGTTTTCTCTTCTAAAAAACGCTCTAAGTTTCCCGAATCACGAAAAAACAGCAGAAAAAAATAAAGGGAAAGAAGACCGATTCCTACACCGGCGATTGTTCTTACAATGCTTCCTCTTCTTCCCTCTGTCATTCCTAAATCCCTTACCTTCTCTTCCTGATTGTGTTGTTAAAGTTCTCACTATTGGTATTTCTGTATTTTAAGCTATTTAGGTAGTTTTTTCAAGACG
Source organism: uncultured Oribacterium sp. (assembly GCA_963534765.1). Taxonomy (GTDB): domain Bacteria; phylum Bacillota; class Clostridia; order Lachnospirales; family Lachnospiraceae; genus Oribacterium. The sequence goes on along the minus strand of CAUSUG010000009.1, from coordinate 14,711 downwards.
AAGGACTAATCGAAAAAAATTTTCATATTTAACAGGAGAAATTGCATAAAATAATGCTCTATTTTTTCAAAAAATAAATACAAATTTATAGAACCATGTTACAATCATAACAATCTACAAGTTGGAAAAACAGAAAGGAGATTTTATGGGTGCAAATTGGGTTGTTTGTCTTGTGGTGGTGATTTACCTTCTGGCCATGCTGTTTATCGGCTGGTACTCCTCCACAAAAATCACAAGTAACACGGACTTTATGGTCGCAGGGCGTAGGTTGGGTCCGATGCTGATGGCAGGAACTCTTGCCGCAACGGAAATCGGAGGGGGTAGCTCTCTGGGCGTTGTGCAAAACGGAATGTCCGGTTATGGCTTAAGTGCCGCCTGGTACATTATCACCATGGGAATTGCCTTTGTCATTCTCTCTTTCATGGCTCCCAAGTTCCGTGCCGCCACGGTAAAAACCGTACCGGAGTACTTCCGGAGACGTTACGGAAAATCCTCCGGATTGGTGACGGCAATTATTATGCTGCTTCCTTTAATCGGTCTTACCGCAGGACAATTTATCGCTTCCTCCGTTATTCTTTCCACCATGCTGGGACTAAGCTATAAGCTTTCCGTAATCATTGTTGCGGTGGTGGTAACGGTTTATTCCATTATGGGCGGTCTTTGGAGCGTAACCCTGACCGACTTCGTACAGGTTTTCCTGATTATCATCGGTATGATGGCGGCAGTACCCTTCGCCCTCTCCCATGCCGGCGGCGTGGAAGCCGTGATTCAAAATGTTCCTAAGGAAAGCTTGAATCTTTTTGCGGGCTATGACTTCTTCGGGATTCTGTCTCTCGTCATTATGTACGTAGGAACCTTCTCTGTGGGACAGGAAGCGGTTTCCCGTTTCTATGCCGCAAGAGATGAAAAAGCGGCAAAGCAGGGTGCTTGGCTTGCCGCACTGTTAAACTTTATTTATGCCTTTATTCCTACTGTTTTGGGACTGATTGTACTGGCACTGATTAACATGGGAAAATTCTCCGCCGACGAATTTGCTTCCGTTGGCGCACGGTATGCCTTGCCGATTCTGGCGATTCGTACCATGCCGGCCATCATTTGCGGTTTGCTCTTCTCCGGTGTTATTTCCGCCACCATGTCCAGCTCCGATTCAGACCTTTTGGGAGCAGGCTCCATCTTTGCCAATGACATTTTCAAAATCTTCCTGAAGCCAAATGCCAGCAGTACGGAAGTTATGAATGTGACTAAGATTACCATGGTTTTGGTGGGTGTGGCTTCCATGTTTATCGCCCTTTTCAATACCCAGAGCATCGTTTCCATCCTGATGTTCTGCTTTACCCTCCGGGCTGCCGGTTCCTTCTTCCCCTATGTACTGGGACACTTCTGGAAAAAGGCCTCCACAGCAGGAACCATTGCTTCTTTGGTGCTGGGAACCATTACCGTAGTCTATCTGGAGCATGTGTCCAAGGGAGTGATCTTCGGCATCCACTTTAGTCAGGCCATTATTCCCGGACTGATTGCCGCATTCATCGGCTTTATGGTTTTCTCCATCCTCATGCCTCCCGCAAAGGAAGGAACGGAGCTGGCGGAGGAAGCAGACGACTAATCCAGCAACGGGCTTCCTAAAATAGAAAGAAGAGACATAGACCGTTATCCATAGAATAGGTCCAAAATCGAGTACGCTCTCGCTAACTTCGCCCTGCGTAGTGAGGGACTGTAAATATTTAAGAATACGCTCCGATGCAGTATAGGCATGAAATCGGGCACGCTCCCGCTAACTTCGCCTTGCGCAGTGAAGGACTGTATTTTTGTAACGATGCGCTCTGATGCAGTGTAGGTCTATAAATGGGGCACGCTCTCGCTAGCTTCGCCTCGTAGCGGTACTAACTTCAAGCTTCGCTTCACTCGCTTTCAGTAAGTACCGATGGGCTCAGACTACCCCTCTTATAGACCTACACTGCATCATTCGCTTCATTTATTGATTTTTACAGTCCTTCCTCCGGTTTTCGTAAATACCTGCGGGTTCAGATTGCCTCTCTTACAGCCCCCTACTGCAATCGCTTCATTTATTGATTTTTGCAGTCCTTCACTTCATCGGCTTTCGGTAAGTATCGGGCTCAGATTGCCCCTCTTTCGGACCTATTCTATTGAACCAAAAAATCTATAGTCTCTTCTTTCTTTTTATTCGGAAACGTTGAGTCACGCTCTCAGCGTCCCCCCCCTTTCCACAGCTATCTGGCAGAAAGTTAAGCTAAACCTTGTTCTTTCCCTCTCTTTTTTTCACCTGAAAGCGTTGTGGCCGGAGGAGTATCTCCTCCAATACTACGCCTTCTCTTTGGGTGAGTAGCATTTCCACCGCCGAAGCCACATCCTCCGGCAGGAGGTAGCTTCCTTCTTCTCCCACGGTAAAATCCGCGTTTCGATACAGCTTGGTATCCGTCATATCCGGCAAGATGCTGTGTACCTTTAGACCGCTTTTTCTATATTCGGAAAATAGGCTTCTGGCAAAGGACAGTAGTCCTGCCTTTCCTGCCCCGTACACCGCCCCATAGGTATTTCGCTCCAATGCGGTTACGGAGGAGATGAAAATGATGTGCCCCTGATTTTCCTTTAGCTCTCGTAAAAAATGCTGCGTCAAAATCATGGGGATTTCCAGATTCAACTCTGTCATCTCTAAAATTTTTGCTTCTTCTACATTTTCCTGTAATCCATAATAGGCCACGCCGGCAGAGTGAACCAAAAGAGTAAGCTTTCCCTTTTCCCGAAGGCTTTTTAGAAAACTGTCTCTTTCTTCTTTCTTTCGTAAATCCAAAGAAATCGCTTGAAAAGTTGGATTCAGACCGGAAAAATCCCGGCCAATGCCATAGACGGTATAGCCCAGTTTTTGTAGGCTTTCCGCAATGGCAAATCCGATTCCACCGGAGGCTCCGGTGACCAAAGCCAGTTTTTCTTGCTGCTGCTCCTTACACAAATTTTTCAAGTTCACACCCCTTTTCTTCTCATACCCCTTGTCTTTTCTCATACCCCTTGTCTTTTTACAAGCTTGACCTTAGTTCTGTTTCAGGTCTTAGTTCCTGCCTGCCTCTATTTTTCGTTTACACTGTCTTCTTCCTGACTGTCCCAACGGAAAATTTTCTCCTTAGGAAGCTTCTCCTGCAAACGGATATACAAGAAGCCTTCCATCTCTTCCATCAGTTCCTTGGGATAATGGTAATAGCCCCCGGTATTTTCATAGGGAAACTGGGTGTGGGGAGAGCTGGGCAAAGCCTTTCCCATAGCCTTTAAATAGCTTTCCGAAATTCGGAAACTCCCCAAACTACAGTCATGAATCTGCTCCATGGGAATCTGTTCAAAAACTTCTTGGAGTAAGTCACTATAGAGCTCCTTCCAACGGGGATGATAAATCATAGGATCAAAGCAAAGCCGTACAAGATACCCTTCTTCCAAAGCCTTTTGAATGGCAAAGATGCGGGAAGAAAGCCTTGCGGTGCCCTCCTCCGCCTCTTCAATAATCTCCTCCGGAGACAGGGTAAAGGCAAAAATCATTCGTTTTCTAGCATCCGAAGATAGGGGAAGTTTCGGCATTTTCCGCCAAAGCCCTTCTCCTCCCGCCTTGGTTCTCACCTCGATGCGGAGAGCATTTTCCTGATTTAAAAATCGGGCAAATTCCTCCACATAGGGATAAACGCCCTCCATAGCCAACAAATCCGAATCGTAGGAGATGCAAAGATACAAGCTTCCCTTCTCTGCAATCCACTTTCTACAGTCGGAAAAATAATCCTCCAAATTTAAAAACATCACCAGATTGCTGCTGGGGTACATCCCTTGCAGATAGCAGTAGGCGCAGTGAAAGGGGCAGTTCATCAGAAGGGAGGTATAGCAAAAATGGCTTTCCGAAAAATCCTGGCAAACCACTGCTCCGTCATACAACCTTTGCCCCTCTTTCTTTGCCAAAATCAGCTTTCGGCTATGGGACTGGGCAAGGCGTCCCTGTTTCTTTCGGTTAAACACATCCTTGTAATGCTTAATGGGAATGACCTTTGCCTTGGGGAATTTCTGTAAAATCCGTTCCACATCAGAACTCTGTAGCAAGGCTTCCTCCACATAAATATGCTGAAAATGCTCCTGATAGGGATATCTGTTTGCATGTCTTCCTTTCGGCGATGTACTTCCGAAGCAACCATAATGATTCATCAAGATATTTTCCGAACTGCCCCAATGGGTTTGCAAGGAATCCCCTGAACTGCAGCGATTGCTTTGCAAGGAATCTCCTGAACCGTCACATTTTACCTGCAAAGTTCTTTCGGACAAAATCCATTCTTTCAAAGAGGACAGAGCTTTTTTTCCGGCTCTTTTATCAATCAACGTAAGTCTCCCTTGCTTATCTGTATCCTTCCCAAGGCCTTTGAGAACCTCTTCTTTGACCCCATTCACAGCATCCCGACCGGCATCGTCCCCTGCATTCCGTCTTCCAAAATTCCGCTCTAAATATTCACGAATTTCTTCCTGAGAAATCCCTTGCAGGACGGCATATCGAAGCAGGCTTTCCAGCTGCTTTTCCATCACAAAGGAACAATGCAGGCTTTCGGAAAGACTTTGAAGCTGCTGTTGAAAAGCGGTCTCCTCTTCCTCTTCTTTTCTTCTTTCTTTTGATTTTTCCTGTAAAAATCGGATGAGACGAAGAACTTTGTCCTCTTCCTTTTGCAATAGACTTTGTAGCTTTTCCTTCCATGACAAAGAAGAGGAGGAGAAGGAATCTGTTTCTTCGCTAAGATTTACCCCAAAATCCGTTACACAACGAAGAAAAAAGAAATCTTCGGGAGCCAAATAGAAATTTGCCGCCTGAAATACCGCGGCACTTTCCATATCGTAAAGTAAGGTGTTATCCAATCCGCTAACTCCTTTGGAGTCGCTTGGTTCTTCGGAGACGATATGTTCTTCGGAGTCGCTGTGTTCTTTGGAATCGCTGCGTCTTTCGGAGACGATATATTCTTTGGAATCGATATGCCCTTCGGAGACGGTATCTCTATCCCCCATAGAAGTCCGTTCTAAAATCTTATCCCCCGTTAAAAGCCCGGCTTCCGGAAAGTCCAGCTTATACAGTAAATCCGGATAAAAGCATCGACCTGTACTTTGCTGTTCCAGCTTTTGAATCCAAAACCAGCGCCCCATCAGCTCTTCTGATGCTGTCCCATTCTTTCCTAATATCACTGCCGCACTCCCTAAAGAAAGCAGGATATCTCCCTTTTTGGCTTTTTCCTCTTGCAAAGTAGCCGCAACAGATACAGAAGCATTAATCTGTCCCTGTCCGGTGATGGTCAGGAGGATTTCTTCCCCTTCATACTGCAAAAAGGGAAACGAAGTTTTTCGTTTCCCCAGACTTAGTTTCTTGATAAGATGTTCTACTTCTCCCTTGTGGGCCGCAAAGATATAGACCATTTTTATTCCTTTGTTTTATTTCTCAAGTTTGTTCCTTGGCTTTATTCCTTAGCTTTATTCCTTGGCTTTATTCCTTAGCTTTATTCCTTGGCTTTATTCCTTAGCTTTATTCCTTGGCTTTATTTCTTGGCTTTATTTCTTAGCTTTTCTCCTGTTCCACTCTTTTATAGGCTTCCCTATAGAAATAATCCTGAGAATTCAATCGTTCCTCCGGCATAGGATCCGGATCATGATATAGACCGTCGGAAAGAAGCCATTTTCCTTTTTCCGTATCTTGGAAGCCTAAGTCAAAAATTTTCCGAACCCGGTTCTTATTCTCAGGATCCCAAATGGGTACAGCCACCTCTACCCTTCGAAGGGTATTTCTGGTCATGCAGTCCGCACTGGCAATGTAAAGCTCCTCTTCCTCTCCCTGTCCAAAACGATAAATGCGGGAGTGTTCCAGATACCGGCCCACAATGCTTCGAACGGAGATGTTCTCCGTCTTTCCCGGAATCCCGGGGATGAGACAGCAAATGCCTCGAACCAGAAGCTGAATCACTACTCCGCTTTTGGAAGCGTCAATCAAGGCATCAATAATATCCTTATCCGTAAGGGCATTTAACTTGAAACCGATATAGCCGCCTCTGCCCTCTTCGCATTTTTTCTTTTCCCCTTGGATTTTTTCCAGGATGCGATTTTGTAAACCGTGGGGGGCCACCCAAAGTGCCTCCGTAGATTCCACAGTTTCTCCCAAAAGAAGGGTACGGAAAACCTCTGCCGCATCCTTTCCAATGCTTTGGTTTGCAGTCATTAGGCAAAGATCCGTATACAAAGTAGCGGTTTTTTCGTTGTAGTTGCCGGTTCCGATCTGGGTAATGTAGTGAATACCCTGTTCCGTCTGTTTTGCGATTAAGCAAAGCTTGGAATGTACCTTATAATTGGGCAGACCGTAGATTACCTGACAACCTGCGTCCTCCAGACGGTGGGACATCTCGATATTGTTGGCTTCGTCAAATCTTGCCCGAAGCTCCACCAAAACCAAGACTTCTTTCCCATTTTCCGCAGCTTCACAAAGAATATCCACAATCTGGCTGTGGCTGGCTACCCGGTACAAGGTAATCTTAATGGAAACCACGGATGGATCCCTGGCCGCATCCTGCAACAAGCCTAAAAATCCCTTCATGCTTTCGTAGGGGTAGGACAACATCAAATCCCGACGTTCTACCTGAGAAAGGACGGACTCGCCTTTTTGAATGTAGGCAGAGCTTCTGGGACTGTACTTCGGGTAGAAAAGCTCCGTCTTCTCTCGAAGGCTGTTCTGTAAGGTAAAGAGGAAGGATAAATCCAAGGGTGTTCCGCAATGCAGGATGTGCTTATGGGAAATGCCAAGATGCTCCGCTATCTTTTTCTTCACGGACTTATGCAGCTCTCTGGTAAATTCCAATCGCACCGGATTCAAACGGTTTCGCTTCTTTAGAAGCTGCTCCATCATGCCTCGATAATCCAGATCCTCATCGTAGACATCCGTAGCGTCAATATCCGCATTTCGGGTAATCCGAAGGATGGACTTTTCCTTAATCTGATAACCGGGATAAAGCTTGGAAACAAAGTGTAGAATCAACTCCTCGGACAGCATGTGGTAGCCCTTTCTTCCGGGAATCTCGATGAGTCGTTTAAAGACCGGGTTCCAGCAGGGCACAATTCCCAGCTTCTTTTTGCCGTTCTTGCTTTCCAGACGTACCACCGCATAAAGCTCCCGATTTTGTAAGAAGGGGAAGGGTTGTGTCTTTCCCACAATCATGGGAGAAAGGTAGGGACGAATGGCCTGATCAAAGTAGATTTCCAGCTGACTTTGCTCCGCCTTGGACAGTCTTTGGAAGTTAATGATGTGGATGCCCACCGGCTCCAGCTCTCCCATGACCTGCTCATAAATTTCTTTCCGCTTTTGCTCCAGGCGTTGAACCTCTTCTAAAATCAAATCCACCTGTTCTTCACTGCTAAGATCGGTTTTATTATCCCGGGTGGTTTTCTTAGAGCGCATTTGCTGCATCAAGGTACCCACACGTACCATAAAAAACTCATCCAGATTGGTCTGGTAAATGGAAATAAAGGGCAGACGATCCAGGAGGGGCACTCGCGGATTTCCTGCCTCATCTAAAACGCGCTCATTAAATAAAAGCCAAGATAGTTCCCGGTTTTGATACGCTTCTCTTCCTTCCTTCATTTTCCATCCCTCTTTTCTCTCTATATCGGCAGGAAAGAATTTCCCCTTATCCGACTCCTGCCTGTCCATGTGGCTGTCTCTTCCGTTATGCAGTAAGGTCTGCTTCGTTTCTTTCCTATTCCTTAAAGATAATAAATCTTCCCTCCCCCTCTGTACAGAGGGAAGAGGGAAGAAATTTTGTTTTCTACGAAAATGAAAGCTTCTGGAATGGCGATGGTTCTGCTCTGTCCAAGCCATGACTTAGGCCTTTTCGTTCTTAGCCAAAATCGGCATGATAATTCCCAAGATGGAAAGCACTACCGGGGTAATGATATTTAAAGCCATGGTGAAAGGATCATCGGAGTGCATACCCATTAAACAGCAGATTGCGGTAAGGGCAAAGCACCATACACCGAAGCCCAGAGCCACTGCATTGTTCTTTACAAAGTAATACTCTCTCGGGAACTTGTCTCCGGCCTTTCTTAAAGCAATGTAAGCCACGAATACCCAAAGGTAACGAAGAGGCATACATACGGAGTTTAACTTAGTCAGCTGCTTTAATACTGCTGCTGCACCCGGAACGAAGGACTGTGCCAGGATGATGGAGCCGGAAAGTACAGCTACCATGACAATACCGTTTACATAGCTTCCTTCCTTGTTCTGCTTTAAAAGCTTCTTGGGGAAGAATGGACGAGTCTCTTCATTGTCCAAAAGCATACGAAGGGGAGCATCAATACTGATAATCAAAACCGCAAACTGTCCGATTACGTTACAAAGAGCATAAATCACCAACAAAGCATCTCCAACATGATAGTACTGGCCAAGCTTCTGGAATGCCCAGTAGGATCCGTTTGCCGCATAGGAATCGAAGGCTTCCTTGCTTTCGTTGATTAATGCAGGATCAAACATCATACCCATAGCGATGGTTCCCAGCATAGCACAAACCACAACCATGATAGCCAGGGCAATCATTCCTTTGGGGAAGCCCTTACTGGGGTTCTCTACCTTATTTACATAAGGAGAAATCTTCTCACATCCGCCTACCGCAAATACCAGGATGGAAAGAGAGGTGAAATACTCCAAACGGAAGTTCGGGATAAGGTTCTTTAAGCTAAAATCCAAAGAAACATAGTCTCCCTTAGGATTGATAGCCGGTGCCGCAAACATCATTACGATGTAGAGCAGGGACATAATAAACATACTGGAACCTGCCAAGGTAGCCATCTTCTTCAAGGGGTTTAAGCCCTTGCTGGCTACATAGCAGAAAATAATGAGCAAAGCAAAGGTAATCAACTGAATCATGAGCGTGGGGAGCTTATCATAAAGCTCTGCGCTACGGAAGATTACCCAGGACAATGCCTTCAGTCCGCCACTTGGCTTACTGGCAATATAGGTAATGTGACAAGCCCAATAGGTCCAGCCTGCATAGTAAGCAAGCTTTGTGCCTAAGGTTTCTCTAATCCAGGAGCTCACACCGCCTCCCGCATGCTTGAAGGCTGAGCCCAGCTCTCCTACCATCAAAGCGTAGGGGACAAAATAAAGGGCAAACATGAAAATCCAGCTAAAAATAACCTGGATTCCGTTAAACCATACGAAACCGTTGGTTACATTTCCAAATCCCCATACTGTGGAAAAGGCCATAAACGCCAGCATTTTCCAACTAATTTTTTTCTGATCCATACTTATTCCTCTTCAATTCTAATTGCTGAAATCGTGTCACGGACCATCCGCAACACAGGTTGAGCGTTTTTTCCTCCGGCTCTGTTCTCCATGTTCAGTTCCGAAGAAAAATCATTTTACGAAAAGATGATTTCGTAATTTCCGTCTCCCCGTCCCAAAACGGAGGAGGAGTAGAACAGCTTAGCCACTTCCACCATGTATCCGGTATCCTTTACCCCTGCGGTTTCGAAGGGGGAGTGCATAGCCAGCTGGGCCAAACCAATGTCCACCGTATTCAGGGCTACCTGACTGTTGGAAATGTTTCCAAGGGTAGATCCTCCCAACATATCGGACCTGTTGGTGAAAATCTGGAATGGAACCTTTGCCTTTTCGCAGAACTGCTTGAAAATGGCACCGGAAATTCCATCCGTGGTGTACTTCTGGTTGGCACTGTACTTAATGACAATTCCCTTATTGATATAAGGACGGTTTGTGGGATCCGCCTTATCCGGCTGGTTGGGATGTACCGCATGGGCATTGTCTGCAGAAAGCAGGAAGCTGTTCTGCAAAGCCTGCAAATACTCATCTTCTGTCTTTCCAAAAGCCCGCATAATTCGCATTAACACATCCTTTAGGAAGGTGGAAGCTGCGCCCTGCTTGGTACCGCTACCTACCTCTTCATTGTCATAGACACAATGAACCGCTACGCTATGCTTTGGCTTTGCTGCAAGGATTCCCTGTAAGGAGGAAAATCCGCATTGCAAATCATCCAATCTTCCGCTACAAAGGTACTCTTCCTTTGCCCCTAAGATGCTGGCCTTTTCCCTGTTGTAAAGGAAGAGGTCCGTATCAAGGATATCCTCCGGCTTAACTCCCAGTTCCTTTCCGATAAATTCCAGAAAGGCTCCCTTCTCCTGGAAGGAGGAAAATAAAGGCAGCATATCCTTTTGTGCATTGAAGGCATAGCCGTCGTTGACTTCACGATTCATGTGAATGGCAAGGTTCGGAATAATCATTAAGTCTCTGTCCACATTTAAGAGCTTAGTCTCTACTCCGCCCTTTGTCTTGCAAATGACTCTTCCCGCCAAAGACAGCGGTCTGTCCAGCCAGGGGGAGCAAATCATTCCGCCATACTTCTCCACATTCAGCTTCAGATACTCCTTGTCAATCCCAATTTCCGCATTGGCCTTGATTTTGAAAACCGGAGAATCACTGTGGCTGGCCATCATCTGGAAGCCTTTGAAGTCCCCCTTGGGAAGGACAAAGGCAATTAAAGCAGATCCATTCCTTGTCACATAGTACTTTTCTCCTGCCTTCAGTTTCCAGGCCTCTCCCTCATAGAGAGCTTTAAAACCGCCCTTTTCCAAAGCCTGCTTCATATTTTCCACAGCAAAAAAGGCATTAGGACTTTGGTTCAAAAAGTCCATTAATTTACGGTTTATGCTTTGTTCTTCTTTGTCTATCGGCATATAGACTCCTTTCTAATCTTGCAAGAACCGGTAGTCACTGAAATACATCGTGACACCCGAATGGCATTATACCGTAAAAGCCCGGACAATGAAATACTGTCCGGGCTTTTCTTTTATGCTATTTATGCAAAACTATTTGTTTAATGCTGTTTCTATTTATTCAAAACTATCTGTTCTGAGAAATAGCTTCCAAGCAATTTGACAAAGGAGATATTATAGTGCAGCTTCTACAGCCTTTCTTACCTCTGCCATGTCTGTAGTGGGCTCAAAGCGGGCAATAACATTTCCCCTTCTGTCCACCAGGAACTTGGTAAAGTTCCACTTAATCTCCGGATTCTTCTCATAGTCCGGATCAATCTTGGGAAGCATATCCCGAAGAAGATCCGCCATCTTGCCTTCTCCGAAGCCCTTAAAGCCCTGTTGCTCCTTTAAGAAACGGTAAAGAGGAATCTGGGTTTCTCCATTTACATCCACTTTCTTCATCTGAGGGAATTGGGTATTGTAGTTTAAAGTACAGAACTCATGAATTTCCTCATCGGTTCCGGGAGTCTGTCCGGCAAACTGATTGCAAGGAATATCCAGAATCTCCAGTCCCTTGTCATGGAATGCCTCGTACATCTCCTCCAGCTCCTTATATTGGGGTGTAAAACCGCAGCCTGTTGCAGTGTTTACTACCAATACTACCTTTCCTTCGAAATCCTTTAAGTCCTTCTCTCCGCCCTTGGTGTCCGCTACCTTGTAATCATAAAATCCCATAAAAAACTCCTTCCTAATACTATACTAACGTTCTATTTGAATTCCCTTCCGTCTTTGGCTTTTTGAAAGATTTTTGACAATTCAATTTTTTACAATTTTTATTGTAGTGAGGGCAAACTTTCCTGTCAAGGAAAAGAATCTAAAAATTCAAGAAAGTCTAAAAATCCTCCATGCCTATACTTTTTCTCCAAATGTTGCAATCGCAACAAACTTTATTTTTTCTCTTTGCTATACTTTGCTCAGATTCAAAAATTGTAAGTCAGAGTTTACAGGAGGATAAAATAATGGCACAGATTACTAGTGATATGTTGGTAGGACAGATTGTAAATGAGTATCCTATGTTAATTGATACTTTACTGGAGGCAGGAATGCATTGTCTTGGTTGCCCCAGCTCCCAGATGGAGTCCTTGGAGGATGCTTGCATGGTTCACGGATTAAACCCGGATGCTCTTGTTTTGGCATTGAACAGTAAGTTAGGAGAGGTAGAGGCGTAATGAGTGCATTTTTAGGGCCGATTCATTATTGGTTATATAATAAGATTCAGCTACAGGAAGAGCTGATTAAGGATATTGTAGCTTACGGCGAAAAAGAGCAATGGAAGGCTTTTGCTGATGGAAACTTGGCTGAGAAAACGGTAAACAAAGAGTTACGTCCTTTAAATGAATTGATTGACGTGATGAACATTCACGGATGGTTGCAGGAAAGAGTGCAGGATGCGGAAGCTCGCTATGCTCTTTTGGTTACAACTGTTCTGGCAGAGGACAGTTCCCGTCTTTCTTCCTTAGAGGATATCGCCTTTCAGTTTGGACAGAAGCACGCTTTGGAGGCTGACTCTGATGCCAGCGACGCTTACAGAAAGATTGACGATTCTCTTTTAAACGGTATGCCCTGTGACAGAGTAAATGTCTTAACAGAGCAGGATGTGGATAGAACCTCCTGGCAGCAGGAAGAGGATATTCATGCCCCCTTCTGGGAGGCCGTTTCCGGAGATCCTAAGGTTTACTATCAGTTGAGGAGAAAAATTATGGAAGGTATGTTAAAGGATACCAAGCTCCATATGGATTCTTCTGATGAGAACCATTACAGCATTTACAGATAAAGGGAAATACTGCCGGTTCAGATTAAAGGCTGGCGTAATGCCATAGCACCGGCGATACTATATTTTTATAGGAATCTTTTATTGAGGGGTCATCACTTTGAAGAAACCCTTCTCCTATTGCTATTGCAAAAATTTCAGAAAATACGAAAAGAGGAAGTTTATGAATCAAAGTGTAATTCTTATGGAAGAAGACCATGCCAACATCAATAGAGCTTTAGGCGTTATCCGTAACATTTGTCTGCAGCTGATGCAGGGAGGGGAAGTTCCCGATGAAGATCTCCGGGAAATTATCGAGTTTGTTCGGGAATATGCGGATAAGCATCACCACGGTAAGGAAGAGAAATTCCTCTTCCCCGTGATGGTAAAGAAGTTGGGACCTGTAGGAGACAAGCTGGTAACTCACGGTATGCTGGTGGAGCATGATTTAGGAAGAGCGGATGTTTTATCATTGGAAACCGCCCTGAACGAGTATAAGAAGAATCCCCGTCTGGAGTTAAAGCTGGACATCTTATCCTATGCTATGGCTTATGCTCACTTATTACAGCTTCATATCGAGAAGGAAAACAGTGTGGTATATCCCTTTGCGGAAAGAGGTCTAAGCGAAGAAGATTTCAAGGAAATCAATGAGAAGAGCCAGATTTTCGAGGACGAGCAAACTGCCAAGGGTGTGCAGAAGCATTACCTGGATATTTTGGAGAAGTTGGAGAAGAAATATCCGGCAAGCGCACAGGCGTAATATCGAAATTAGAAAAAAATGAGCTGTGAAAAATCATATCGGTTTTCTATGCAATATAGGTCTAAATCGGGGCACGCTCCCGCTAAGTTCGCCCAACGGGAAGGGTACTAAACGAAAAACTTCATGCTATTCGTTTTTCGTAAGTACCCGCGGGCTCAGATTACCCCATTTCAGACCTATATTGCCGAAAACCTGCTTAATAATCTTGATTTTATGGCTTCTTTTTTATTTCAGCGGATATCACGCTCTTATGCTCTTTGTTTTGCATTTTCTTTTTCCTTCATCTATACTTGAAGAAACTATACAAAAAGGGGGTTTATACAAATGGCACAAGATACCTTGAACATTTCCATAAACGAGGCTCCGGTTACAAGAGAGGGTGCAATGCAGGCATTTACGGCTTTACGGGCGCAGGCGAAAGCAAATGGTGTTTCTGATATGAGTACAGATGATATTAATAAAGAAATCGATCTCGCCAGGAAGGAGGCAAAGGCATGATTTGCTATGTTGTAGTGAATACAAATGAAAGATTTACCGTTTTACGAGGTAGTCCTTGAGAAGCGAGACAGCGATACTTATCTCGTTACCAGAAACATTAAACATTTTCCTAAAGAGCCATTTATTGAAACTCCAAAATTCATCTTTGCTAAATTCCTTGCTTTCCGTAAAGATACTTTCAAAGACTGCTCCTTTTTCATAAATCCGTCTATCTCTCTTTTTTCTTTCTTCCTGTTTCTGTTGACTGATGAGTTTTTTTCTTTTGTTTTGTAACTGCTTGATTTCTTCTTCTGCCATTAAAATCTTTTCTTCTATATATTTCATTTTCCTTGTCCTTTCTTCTTGAGTTTGAGCAATAAAAAACAGTAAACCTTTTTTGATTTACTGTTTCTCATAAATTGTTTCTTATTAACTTCTATCTTGCTTCACTAACATATTTTTGAATTGAGTCGCAAGCATATTCAGCTGTTCCAATTCCAAATCTATCTATATTACTTTTGAATTCAGGGTTTTCCTGATAACCATAACCAATACCTGAAAACGCTTCCATTGAACAATCAAAAGAATACCGACAGATGTATTCATGTAAACTCTTTGCAAGCTCAACACTCTCTTTTGATGTTGCTTCAATTCCTTTTGCCATATTTTCTGCAAATGAAGTGAAGATTTGATTTAGATTTTCTGTAAATTCTACTTCTTTTCCTTTTAAATTTTCCATAGATTTTTCAATGATATCTTTTCCGTACTTATCAATTGCCATTTCTTTATATTTCTGATTGTCTTGATAAACAAATCCTCTAAACTTTTCTTTTATTGACATAGTAATTTTCCTTTCTTCATAATCAATAGTTTTTTGTAATGTTTCCATCAATG
>CAUSUG010000008.1:0-23129 GCA_963534765.1 uncultured Oribacterium sp. | reverse complement strand
GGTCGATGACATCCCCCACCTTCAGGTGATAGAGATCTTCGATGTCCAGCTTGACAACCCCAAGCTGTCCTGTCATCGGGAAGGTAGAAGCCTTCAAATGTTCCATAATGGTATCTTGGTTGTTCTCGTAAGCAAAACCTCTGGCCAGATGTTTCCGGTTATCAATAATCTTAAACATGTGTTCCAGAAGGGTTCCGGGAAGACAGATTCGGATTCTTTCCATGGCTAAACCGGAAATATCCACATTCATCACTGCCAGCACTACGGTTTCATCCAATCCGACTTCCTGTACCATGGAGGGGTTGGTCTCTATCTTTGCAATCTTAAACTCAGCGGTAATGTAATTGCTGAAACCGTCTCCCAAAGCATGGACGATGTATTCCATGATTCTCTTGTACAGAGCCATCTCCACATCGGTATAACGATAATCGTCTTCCGTCTTAATGACAGTATCGCTTCCTCCCAGCATGTGGCTTACCAGAGTCAGGGTAAGTCCCGGTGAGATATAACTCATCATAGGCACATTACTCTTTCCCTTGTCCTGCACATAGGTGTCTACTATCGTCATACAGTCATTTTCATGGAAGGCATTGACATATTCGTAGTATCTTGTCTCTCTTAACTCTAAAACCGTAATGTCCGTCATGGTACGGAAAATACCATTCACCTGAGAGGTTAAAATTCTTGCATAGTTATCGAAGATACTCCTCAATAATCGAATTTTATCTTTGGTGAACTTTCTCGGACTGTAGAAGTCGTATTTGCTATACGTTTCTTCTTCCTTCTGCACTTCTTCTTTCTTCGGTTCCAAAACCTCAGCAGCTTTTTCTTCCACCTTTTCTTCTTTGGGTGGTCCGTCCTGCATGGATTTCAGAAGCGCATCAATTTGGCTTTGGGATAAGACGTCTGCCATTCAATAACCTCTTCCTCTTCCTACTGTAAGAAAATCGCGCTTTTCTTACATAACCCCTTTCTCATACTCCCTTAGCCCTGCTAAAGGATTAAGACTTAGCTTTTCCTCCAAGTCCTTTCAAGAAGTCTCCCAGTATTTTTGTGATGTTCCCTGCAATACTGTCCTCTTCTTTTTCCCCGGGAATTTCTCGGGAAACACCGGCAACCTGCGGTGTCTTTTCTTTGGCCATGGCCTGTTGGCCGCCTGCCTCTGATCCTGTGCTTGCCGCACCCTCTGCAGCGCCTGCGCTGTCCGCCCCGGCTGCGGGACTTCCTTCTCCGGCGGGAGCAGCTCCCTCTGCCGGATTTGCAGCTTCTGCCGCCGCTGCTCCTTCTGCAGGAGCTGCCGCACCGGCTTCCTCGGCATGAATGTTCTCCGGCACACCATCGGTAACGATGGTTTTGTCCGCATTGGCTCCGCTGTAGTACTCCTCGAAGTACTCATTAATATTACGGATTTCCGCGCCTTCGTCAATAAGCAAAATTTCTACTCTTCGATTCTTGGCTCTTCCCTCCGATGTAGCGTTGTCCGCTATAGGATGGAACTGTCCGTAACCGATGCTGACCAGCTTATCCGGGGAGATAATTCCTCTTCCCTGAATAAAGAGACAAACCTCCGCCGCACGCATAACCGACAAGATTCTATCGTTTCTCGGGTTATTGGCTCTTTCCGGATCTGCCTGGGCGGTATGACCCATAACATTAACCTGAGACAGCTTGTTTGCATCTGGTGCTATAGTATCACAAAATATGGATAAAGTCTCCTGTCCTTGTGGAGTAATTACAGAACTGTCTCCGGCGAAAAATGCCTTATCTTTAAATACCACAAAGGTGTAGTCTTGTCCACGGGAAACTTCAACGCCGTCAATACCTGCCCCATTCAAAGCCTGGGCAATCTGCAGATACAATTCATTAATATTGTTTGGATCTACCGTATTTTCCGGGGCTCCGCTGTCTCCTATTTCTCCGGCAGGCTCATCCTTATTGGTGGCCTGACCGTTAATAATAATCTGCTCCGCCGACTTATCTCCCGGGCGTCCGTTCGGGAAAATGGAACGTACAAACACATCCCACTTTGCCGAGTCGATACTGGACATGGAGTAAAGAAGCACGAAGAAGGTCATTAAGAGGGTAACCAGGTCCCCGTAGGTGTCCATCCAGGATCCACCTTCGTCTCCTCCACCTCGTTTCTTCATTACTTATCTCCTCCTCCGGCATCTCCGCCTGCCGCTCCGGCCTTAGCCAAAAGCTTCTTCTGCTGCTTCTGGGCAAGGGAAGCCAAAAGTCTTTCCCGGATAACCTTGGGGTTATCTCCGGACTGAATGGCGATAACACCTTCGATAATAATGGAGCAGTATAAAACCTCTTCATTGTCCTTGATGGTTAGCTTCTGGGCAATGGGGTGGAAAAGCACGTTACTCAAGGCAGAACCGTAGAAGGTGGTGATTAAGGCAACACCCATGTCCTGTCCCAGGGTACTGGCTCCGCCGCCGGAACCGGAAAGGTCCATACCCTTTAACATGTTTACCAGACCTACCAGGGTTCCGATCATACCAAAGGCCGGCGCCAGAGCGGATCCCTTAACATAAAGACCTTTCGCCTCTTCATGTCTGGTCATCATATCTTCTACCTGATGCTCCAGAGAGGCGCGTACCTTATCCGGATCATTGGCATCTACAATCATGACTACGGCTTGTTTAAAGAAGGGCTCCTTGATTTCTTCCGCCTTTTCTTCCAAAGCCAGCAAACCGCTCTGTCTGGCAATCAAAGCCAAATCCACAAGTGCATCCACGGTTTGCGGTACATTATATTTTTTTCCTCCTCGAAAGCAGATTCCGATATGCTTCGGAATTTCCTTAATGATTCGGAATGGGTAGCAGGCGATTAACGCCGCTATTGTTCCTCCAACTACGATCAGGGCACTGGGTGCGTCCCAGAAGTTCCCCAACTTCGGCATGGTAATACCACTAATGATTAAGGCAATAGCGATAATCCAGCCTAACAGCATTGAAATGTCCATACTTATTGACTAGCCTCCTTGCTTCCTAAACGCTCTTCCTAAGCTTCTCTTTCTTTCCCCTTAATTTCATGTACGTCTTCTCCCTCATGAAATTTATCCTCAAAAGTAAGACACTTTCTTAGGAAACCCTGAACCTGTTCAATAATTGACTCCACACTATCTCTTACCAGATAGAAATCTCCGTTTGCCAGCTTTACCTTGGTTTCCGGAATGCGGCGAATGTAAAGGATTTGAAAATAATTCAAAAACACTTCTTCCCCGTTTAATTTTGTTAGGCGTATCATGATTTCCTCCTTTCGTCTACTTACACAGCAGAAGCCTTCCTTTGTTGGAAACGGATTTTTCTTCATTTTCAGAAGCAATCTATTCTGTTTTCCAACTCAGGAAAGCCTTAGCTTATGTTTTATCTCTTCATATTTACCAGTTCCTGAAGAACTTCATCAGATACGGTAATGATCTTGGAGTTAGCCTGGAAACCTCTCTGTGTGGTAATCATGTCAGAGAATTCCTTTGCCAAGTCAACGTTGGATGCTTCCAAGTATCCGGCCATCAAGGTAGGGGTGGAACCCTCACCGGGCATGGTTGCGGAAATGTATCCTGTGTTATCTCCTACTCCTGCATTAAAGGTGTTGTTTCCTGCCTTGGTCAAACCTTCCTGGTTCTGGAAGGAAGCAACTGCTACCTTTCCTAAAACGATGGATGTGGATGTAACCTGTGCAGGTGCTCCACCGGTTCCCGGAGTCTTATTATCGATAATTCCCTTAACAATTCCGTCTGCACCAATTTCTACAGACTTAAGCTGTGCTGCAAAACCTGTAAATACAGGGCTACCGGTTAAAGCTACCGCTCCGGTATTGTCAGCTGCAGGTGCACGAAGGGCAACCAGCTTCTTTCCGCCATCTCCGTACTTGGTAGGCTCTGTCAAAGAGTCAGGCTGAAAACCGTATACGAAGTTGTGGTTTGCATCTACGATATATCCGTTTGCATCTACAGAGAACTGACCTACACGGGTGTATGCGAAGTTGTTCTTCTTCATCTCTGCGGTTGTGGTCTTTGTATTTGCGGGATCCAGGGTAACTTCCTTATTGGATGCGCTGGTTACAAAGAATCCGGATCCGTTGATGGAAGCATTGAAGCCTCCCACATAGGATGGTGTACTGGAAGTAAAGTCAGTGGCAATTGATCCGGTTAAGGAACCGTATCCGTACTGAGCGGGGTTTGCACCACCGATGGTGGCATTACCGCTGGCTTCCTGCTTTCCTCCTGAAGAAGTACTGGATGTCTGATACATTGTATCCTTAAAGCTATATCCCTGAGACTTAAATCCGAAAGTGTTAACATTGGCGATGTTGTTACCGATAACGTCTAACTTGTTCTGATGTGCTCTCAAACCTGCTACTGCAGAATCCATTGCTCTTAACATATATTCTTGTCCTTTCCTCAACTGGTGAGTTTGAAAAATGAATGGCGCTTTTTGCGCATTTGAAACTTACTCCTTATTATCGGCTAAGTTTCTCAAATCTATAAAAGAAATAAAAATTAAATTTTAATTTTAATTGCTTGCAGAGTGAGCTGCCGCTTCTCTTTCAAGGATGGCCACATGGGGACCAAACTCTGAGGAGCTTGCGCTGCTTGATGCTACAGCAGGGGGAACGGAGCTTCCTGCCGGATTGGCGCCAGCTGCTGTTCCTGTTGTTGCTGTAGTAGCTGTTCCGGCTGTAGATACTGTTCCTGTTGTGCTTGATGCCGAAGCGCTGCCTGTTGCAGGGCTTGCTGTAGAGGCGCTGCCTGTTGCAGGGCTCGCTGTAGAGGCACTGCCTGTTGTTCCTGCTGTACTTGCACCGGCAGTAGAAGCTGCAGCTGCCGGTGTAGCACTTCCTGCTGTTGCTGCGGAAGGGCTGGCTGTGCTGCTGCCTGTGGAGCTTATTGCGCCGGGTGCTGTTGTGCCTGTGCTTGCGCCGGTTGCTGTTACAGCAGAGCCGGTAGTAGAGCTTTCCGAAGCAGCTCCTGCCTGACGTACCATCAAAAGACTTTCCAAAGGATAGTCTGTAACATCTCCCTGTAAACGGAAGCTGGGTTCATCTCCCGTAAGGTTTACGGAAGCAATTACGCCAGATTTTTCCTTAGGCGCATTGGGGTTTGCTTTTTGCTCCGCCTCCGGAACCTTTGCGGAAACGTCTTTACCGATTAAACCTGCCAAATAGCTGGTTTTGGTCAAAGCCATTTCCTGCTTCATATTGGTGGTCATGGTTCCTAAGCTTTGTACCATGGCCATCTGTGTCATCTGCGCCATCATCTCGCTGTTGTCCATAGGACTGGTCATGTCCTGGTTTGCAAGCTGGGCGGATAAAAGCTTAAAGTAGCTCTCGATGGATAATGTATTTTTATCATTTGACTTCGCGCTGTAAGTCGCCTTTTCATAGGGACTGGTTGCGGAAGAAACACCTTGAATTTCTGCCATATCTCCTCCTTATTGGGCTAGTCCTAAACGCATTCTTTGCAGGAAGCCTTCTGCATTGTCCTGCTGCGCCCGTTCCTGTTGTTCCCTCTGCCGACGCTCCGCTTCCTCTTTATTCTCGGAATTGGATTGTCCCTGCTGCTGGAAACTCGGAGCATGCTGCTCCTCCTGTACCACAATCTTGGTGAGTTCTCCTGTTTTTTGCTCCAGGATTCTTCCCATATCCTCTGCACCGGTCTGTAAAAGATGCAAGGTCTTGGGATTTTCCGCGGTAATGACAATGTTTGCCTTGCCGCCGCTGTAGTTGACTTTTACGGTAATTTGTCCAAGATTTCTGGGTTCTAACTCAATCTTAATTTCGCCATGCTGAAGTTCCGCCTTATTGGATAAGAACTCCGCCACATCCTCCGGAAGCTTCGCTTCAGAGCTATGTAACACGGCTTCTTCCCGAACCGGTGCATTAACCGACTCTGAAAGCTTTTCCTGACTTCCCGGTAAGGAAATCTGTTGTCCGGCATGCTCATCCACTTTGTCGAGCTTTTCCTCTTTTCCGGACTTCTTTTCTTCCACTCTTTGAGAAAGCTTCTCTTCTAAACGCTGAGAAGGAATAACATTTTCCTCCTTAGGCGCTTCCACAAGGGACTTGTCCTCCACTACAGAAGCTCCCTCTTTGAGCTCTACAGTCTTAGTCGCTGTTGCGTCCTTGGAATCTTCCTGTAAGAAATCAGAAAAATCCTTTTTTGTCGCATTTTCCGCTAAGACCGGAATTTCTTCCTTTCCTTCAGGAAGAACGGTAACAAGCGCGCTTTCTTCTGTAACCGGAATGGATACCGGTTCAGCTACTGCCGTAAGGTCGGAAACCGCTTCAACAGCACCTTCCTCGACCGCAATCTTGATGTCTGCCATCAACTGATCTTTTTGGAAAAGAAGCTGCTTTTCGGAAACCAGGCTTGCCGCCTTCTCTCCCTGTAAGCTGTCCTGCTCCTCTGCCTTTGTCTCTTTCTTTTCTGTCTTCTTCTCTCCCTTTTGAAGCTTTGCTTCCTTCGGGTCTTTTTCTATACTGTTCTGTTCTGTTTTTTTCTCACTGTTTTCTTGGGATTTGCTTTTTCTGTCTCCCTCATTCTTCACCGTATCCTCTTTGGAGGAGCGAAGAAACGCATTAAAGTCAAGGGAAGCTTTATTGCTGTCCTCTGAAGACTTCCCCTTGTTTAAGTCTTTTCCAACGGGAAAGGCTTGACTTTTTTGAATTGTCATCTCTGCCATATACTCTCCTGTACCTATGCCTTCATTGCGTGAGAGACGAATTCCTCGATAAACTGTTCCTCTGCCTTTTGTCCTTGAATACGATACTCCTCAAGCTTTTTCTCCTTAAGTTTCTCGAAGGCATTGGTGTCTACGTTGGCCTTAATCACCTCTCTCTTCTTTTCTTCGGCAATAACGGTACGTCGGATAAGCTCATCTTTCTCTTTCCCTATACGTTTTTCCATTCGCTCGATGCCATTGACATACATCATAATGGTTTCAATGGAAGCACCTTCCTGCTTCACCCGCTCAAATTCCTCTTCGTAGTGAAACAACTCTTCCTGAAGGCGATTGATCAGACTTTGCTGATTCAAAACTTCCTGCTGCTTAATGGCATACTCTTCCTTCACCTTGTCTAAGACTTGAAGCTTAAATTGATAGACTGTTTCCAAACTGTACTTGAATTTTTTCAATTTGGTTCCCGCCTTTCTGCATCTTAAAATTTAATTGCCTTATCCAATATCGGTAATTTCCTTCATTTGCATAACCGTATCTTCGTAAGAAAATGCTTCTCCTGTTCCCTGCATCAAGAAATCATTGATGGCGGGGTACTTGTCTACAGCCTCATCCAGCTTGGGATCCGTGCCCTTTTTATAAGCACCGATGGCGATAAGATCCGCATTTTTTTGGTAAAGTCCCAGAGTATTTCTCATTCTGCTGGCATATTTTTTGTGCTCCTGGGATACCAGCTCCGCCATCAATCGGGAAATGCTCATACCGATGTCGATAGCAGGATAATGGTTTTCCGCCGCCAGTGCACGGGACAGCACAATATGTCCGTCCAGGATACCGCGGACCGTATCCGCAATGGGCTCGTTGGTATCGTCTCCTTCCACCAGCACGGTATAAACGCCGGTGATGGAGCCCTTCTTAAAGGCGCCCGCCCGCTCCAGTAAACGGGGGAACTCCGCATAAATCGAGGGAGTATAGCCTCTTGCGATTGGAGGTTCTCCGGTGGCCAGACCGATTTCTCTTTGGGCCATGGCAAAACGGGTTAAGGAGTCCATCATTAAAAGCACATCCATGCCCCTGTCCCGGAAATATTCCGCAATGGTTGTGGCCACAAGTGGGGCTTTTAAACGAAGCATGGCAGGCTGGTCGGAGGTTGCCACCACCAGTACGGTACGCTTCATTCCCTCTTCTCCCATATCCTTTTCCACGAATTCCAAAATTTCTCGTCCACGCTCTCCCACAAGGGCGATGACGTTAATATCGGTTTTAACATTTCTGGCAATCATGCCCATCAGAGTGGACTTACCCACTCCGGATCCGGCGAAGATGCCGATACGCTGTCCTTTACCTACGGTGTTTAAGCCGTCAATGGCCTTAATCCCGAAGTGAAGTCTCTCTCGAATAGGCGGTCTATCCAAAGGGTTCATATAGGAATTGTTCACGGTATAGAAATCGCTCTCCGGAAAGGGTTCCCCCCCATCCATGGGATTTCCCTGGGCATCAATGATTCTGCCCTTCAAAAAATCCCCCACAGGAACACGAAGGCGCCTTCTTGTATTCCGTACAAAGGCGCCTGATGTGATGCCCACAGAGGTCTTATAGGTCATAAGCTGTACCCGGTCTCCCTTGAAGCCCACGACTTCCGCGGCCACCTGGCTTTCCGTCTCATCACTATAAATCATGCAAATATCTCCGATACTGGACTTTCCGGTACCGGAGGCTTCCATAGACATTCCTACGATATTCTCGATTTTTCCGATATTCTCCACGGTATCCATCTTTTTGATCGTGGAAAGAATATTTTCATACATCCCTTACTCACTCTCTTGGGCATCCAATCGTCCCAATCTCTCCCTTAAATTTTCCATCTGGGTGTCGATGCTGGCATCCACAATCTCATCCGGAGTTTCCAGAATCAGTTTTCCCGGTTCCTCCTTCTCCACAATCACAAACTTGATGTTGTCGGAAATCTGGCTTAATTCATTGGCCACATCTCCGTCAGTCTCCACCAGCATTTCATAATCCAGACGGTCAATATGTATTTTCAGCCATGCAGTCTTCTTGATACGCTCCGCCTCTTTTAAAATCATTCTTCGAATAACTTCTCCGGAGGAACGGAGGCTTACCAAAATAACCTTTTCCGCCACCGCAATAGCCACATCCTTTAATTCATCCATATAACGGTAAAGGCGCTCCGTTTTCGCATCCTCTACCATACGAAGGCACCGGTTCATGTCCATACGGAAATTCTCCATTTCCTCCGCATGCTCTTCCATTACCTTCTCCTCGGCCTCCGCCTTTCCTGCCTCTAAGCCCTTCTGAAAGCCGGCCTGATAGCCCTCTTCCTCCGCCTTTTCCTTTAAAAGCTTAGCTTCCTTTTCCGCCGCATCCATAATTCTCTGGGCTTTTTCCAAAGCCAAATGCAGCAAGGTCTCATGGTAGGGATCCTCTGCCTTTGTTTCGGGAAGAGGAAGAGCATCTTCCGGCTCTTCCTCCTCCTCTTGTCCTTCGGAGGAAGCAAATTCTTCCATTTCCTCCTCTTGAATCTCTTCCGGCTCTTCCAAGCTCTCTAAAAAGGAGGAAAGCTGGCTATTACTAGCCGAGCGAATCACTTTTTTAGACGAGAACATTGTCTTCATCGCCTCCCTTATTAATGATTACCTCTCCCTTATCCTCTAAGAGACGAATCAGGTTAACAATACGCTGCTGTGCCTCTTCCACATCCTTCAAGCGGACATTTCTGGAGTTCTCCATATCACTCTTAACGGTTTCCGCCATACGCTTGGACATATTGTTGAAGAAGATCTGCTTCATCTCTTCATTTGCGGTCTTCAAGGCGAATACCACATCCTTGGAGTCACAATCTCGGATAAATCTCTGTACAGAACGATCGTCCATGGTGAGGATATCCTCGAAGACAAACATCTTGTCCTTGATATCCGCAGAAAGATCCGGGTCGGTAACATCCAACTCGTCGAAAATCTTCTTTTCGTTACTTCTGTCAATGTGGTTCATCACATCCGCTACGAAGTCAATACCACCCAAGTTCATATTGTCCTCACTGGTGATAATGGTATCGAACTTTCGCTTCATCTCTTCTTCCACGATGGAAATGGCTTCCGGGGAAACTCTGTCCATCTTCGCCATAGCCATAACCGTAGGAATGCGCTTTGCCTCCTGCAGGTTCTCCAAAATCTGGGCTGCCTGCTCAGACTCCATATAGGAAAGAATCAGGGCGATAACCTGAGGACGCTCGTTTTGAAGCAGGGATAACAATGCCTTGGGATCTCCCTTTGCAAAGAAGTTAAAGGGCTTGGAAGCCAAGGTCTGGGAAACTCTGTCCAAAAGGGATTTGGCCGCGGATTCTCCGAAGGCCTTTTCCAAAACCGCCTTGGCATAGTCCATTCCGCCGTCTGTCATCATCTTATGGGTAAGACAAAGACGATAGAACTGATCCAAGGTAGTCTCCACCATAGAGTTGGTGGTTTTTCCCATTTTCGCCACCTCAAAGGTTAACTCCTCGATATCATGCTCTCCCAAATACTTGTAGATCTGGGAGGCACGATCGGAGCCCAGGGACACCACCACAAGGGCAGCTTTTTGTTTTCCTGTAAGCTTTGGGACAAAGTCCTGATTTTCATCGATGGGGTTAGCTTGTTTTTCTTGTTGATCTGTGCTGTTTTCTGCCAAGGTTTTGCTCCTCTTCTCTCATCCAGCTTTGAATAAGCTTTGCCACTACCTGCGGGTTCTGATCCGTAAATTCGCCGATACTCTTCTTCAGCTTCATACCGTGAGCCATCTTGCCCTCAGCAGTCAGCTCATCTTCATCAACTTCCTCTACCGGTGTAATTTCATCCGTAGGCTGCTCTATACTGAGTGCTGCTGCATTTTCCATTTCTTCCTGTGCCAACTTCTTCAGCTTCTTCTTCTTTCTTCCACGAAGAATCAAAATCAACAGAATCAAAATCAGTAAGAATGCGGATACCGCCGCTCCGATCAGTGCCCATAACGGGAACTGGTTCAGGAGAGTCTTAGGCTCTTCTGCCGGCTTCTTCTCCTCTGTAGTCTGTTGTACCGCGGTCTTATTCAGAGAACGAAGAATAGTAATCTTATCCGCCGCCTCATCCCGCTTGATTCCCGCAGCATCTGCCACCAGGTTAATCAAATCGCTTTCCGGAATACTGTTGTCATCCGTATTGATGACAATCGCCACGGAAGCATCCTCCAACACACCCGGAGCAATTTCCTTCTGCTCCTTCAGCACATTGTAAAGCCACTCTCTGGTAGCACTGGAGTTGGAATAATTATCCGTAGTCGTAGCCGTTCCGTTTTGGGTGGTGTATCTTGGGGTGTCCGCATTGGCATCCGCCCCGGCAACACCGGCAGCGTTTTCTCCGCTGTTTCCGGCATTTTCCCCGGCCACCTCCTCATTGCTCAGTAAGCCTCTTTTATCTGTTGCTTCCGTTTTTTCCGGTACGGTGTACTGGGTGTTCTCCTGAATCAGCTTCGCCATATTCAGGGTTCCCTTTACGGAAACCGCCAGGTTTTCTCCTCCGTAAATCTTTCCCAATACCCGTTTAATATTGTTGGCAATATTGTTTTCCACCGTGGTGGTCAGGTTTGCCATACTGGTTCCGGAGCCGCTGGCACTATCTCCTGCGTCTGCTGCCACCTCTTCCATGGTACCCGCATCAAATACGGAGACATTGGTAAAGTTCATTCCCTTTACCGACCTTGCAATAAGGTTTTTAATGGCTTCCGCATTCTTTTCGGAAAGACTCTGTCCCTCCTCCATGGTCACCACCACACTGGCACTGGCCTGTACGGGATTGTCCTCTTCAATAGCGTAGGTCTGGTCCGTACCCTCGGCGATCGTCACCTTGGCGTCCCGCACCCCGTCAAAGAGGCGAATGGTCGCCCCCAAACGATCCTGTAAATCATACAGGGTATATTGTTTTTTATCGGACTCGGTGGTCATAAGACCGGAGTTTCCGATATACATGTCGTAAGCAAATCCCGACTTCGGGTAGCCCTTGGACAAAAGCTGTGCTCTTAAGGTATCCACAGACTCGGAGGGTACCTTTAAGGCTCCGGACTTTCCGTCATAGAGATAGGGGACATTCTGTTCCTGCAAAAGAGAAACAATCTGCTGGGCCTCTCCCTGACTTAAGGAAGAGAACAGAGTCTGATATTCGGTTTTCTGCCCTCTTGCCAAGAGGAAGACGGCAACGGCAATAACCACTACGGTAATTCCCGCAATGATGCCTAGTAATTTTTTTGATTTAGCGGACAGATTCTGCCACATTTCCTTGAGCTTTTGCACCTGCAAACTCTCCTATTCCTGATCCTTATAAATTGATTTTCATCAATTCATTATAGCCTTCCAACGCCTTATTTCTGAGTGATACCAATAAATCCAAACTGATTTGCGCCTTCGCCTCCGCAATGGGTAAGCTGTGGGCATCGGATAGTTGTCCTGTAGCCAGGAGATACTGTTTGTTTTCCACATCCAGCTGGCTGGTCTTTACATTGTCAATGGCGGAACGAAACACGTCCTTAAAAAGTCTTGCGCCTTCTGTTCCTCCTACCTGAGTTCCCTGGTCAATGCTCCCTACACTTCCAATCTTCCAAGATGATAAGGGACTGATGAAATCTGAAACGTTCATCCTTTTTCCTCCTAAATACAGTAAACGCGGATTCACTTCTTAGCTCTTCCCGAACACTTACGGGAAATCTTATTTTCCCCCAAAAGGAAAAATAAGCACAAGAACTGAATTTACGATTTTTTTAATATTAAATCCATGGTACTATAACAAACTGTTTCCGTAATGACAAGTCTCTGTTTTTCCCTTTTTTTCCTGAAAATCTTCGCATTTTCTTATGAAAAGGAAGGAAAAACTTAATTTATAAAAAAGCTGCTTGCCCTTTACATTTTTACTCATGAAAATAGACAAATTCTCCCCCAAAAAAGCCGGGAAAATTTGTCTATTCTTTTTTTGCCATTCTTTTTTTCATATCTACTCCTTTCTTGTTAGAGCAAGGGAAAATAAGGCCTTTCCTCCTTTTCCCCTGTTCTTTCCGTTCGATAACTCCAAAGGCTTTTCTTTTCCTTATTTTTTCAAAGCCTTAAAAATACTCCTCTTCTTTTCCAAGAGGAAGCTCCCCTTCTTTTCCAAGAGGAGCTTGTATAAATTGTTAAACCTGAATGCGAGAAATCATCTCCTTCAGAGAAGCCGCATTCTCATTCAGATCCTGACTGGAAGCGGAGCTTTCCTCGGAAGTGGCACTGTTTTGCTGTACCACCTTGGAAACCTCTTCCAAGCCCTTACTTACTTCAGAAATGGATTTTGCATCCGTTACCATGGAACCGGCAATTTCGCTCACCATTTCCTTACTCTTCTCAGAGCCGTCCATAACGTCTCCCAGTGTCTTTGCGGCGTGATCCACGATATTTACACCCTTTTTCACTGCATTGATGGTGCTCTCAATCAAAACAGAGGTCTCTGCAGCCGCATCCGCGGACTTTCCTGCCAAGTTTCTAACCTCATCCGCTACCACGGCAAAGCCCTTACCGTAAACTCCGGCTCTTGCCGCCTCGATGGCTGCATTTAATGCCAGAATATTGGTCTGGAAAGCAATGTCATCAATGGCCTTGATGATACGCTCTACCTGATTGGACTTATCCTCGATTTCCTCCATAGCCAGGAGCATCTCGCCCATCTGCTGGTTTTCATCGGAAATCTTCTCGGAAACCTCTCCGAAATAGCTTTCTATATTGCCCGCCTTCTGTGCCTGGGCACTGATTCTTGTGGAAAGCGCATAAATGCTGGCACTTAACTCCTCCAAGGTGGAGGCCTGCTCTGTAGCACCCTGAGAAAGGGCTACGGAACCATTGGCAATCTGCTCGGAACCGGACTCAACATCCGCCGCCACCTGATTGATGGAGCCGAAAACATTCTTCAAGTTCTGGTTAATTTCCCTATAGGACTGTAAAATGCTGGCATAATCCGCCACATACATATTTTCATCCATGGACTGTACCGCAAAGTTTCCTTTGCTCATCTCGGATAAAACCGCACAAATGTCGGTAATAATCTTCTTCAATTCCCCGGACAGGGCAGAGAAGTCGTCCACCATCTCTCCCAGCTCGTCGCTTCCGATATACTTCTTATTAAAAGCAATATTTAAATGACCGCTGCGCATCCTTTTGATTGCCTTGGAAACCGTACCGATTCTTCCGGTAATATCTCTTTGCAGCTTCAGGAAGGCAAAGACATAAAGAAGAATTACGATGACAAAGACCACGCCCAAAAGCATACTTTCCTTTGACCGCATATCCTTGGCCTCCTGAATCTTCGCTTCAGAGTGCTCATCGGAAAGCTTTCCTACAGCGGAAAGAGCGGATACAAAGTTCTCGGAGGTTACCGCATTAAAGCCCTGTTGATAAAAAGCAATCGCTCCTGCCGTGTCCCCCTTATCCAGCATATCCAGAAGGGCATAGCTGTCCTTCTCCAAAGCATCCATTGCAGTGGAAAGGTTTGCTAATAAGGTCTTATCCTCCAGTGTATTTTCCAGTTTGGAAAGCTTATCCCGCATATCCTTAAAACGACTGTCAAAATCCTC
The DNA here is from genome assembly GCA_963534765.1 of uncultured Oribacterium sp. Taxonomy (GTDB): domain Bacteria; phylum Bacillota; class Clostridia; order Lachnospirales; family Lachnospiraceae; genus Oribacterium. Next base: position 8,823 of record CAUSUG010000008.1, on the reverse strand, counting down.
TCTCTGCTCCTTTACCGGATTGTTGGCAGTATCATACATGGCTAAGAGTAAACGCTTATTGATACTCTGGATATCCTTTCGCATACTCATCTGAGACTTCATGTTGTCATACTCAATCTGCACAAAATCATTCACCATCATGTCACTCATTTTCAAAAATGAAAATTGTGCCAAGCCGATTAAGAGTGTAACCATAATCGTCATGAGAACCAGTGTAAAAATAAACTTACTACGCAACTTCATATCCTTATAAGACATACTTCTTCTCCCTTACTTCTCTTCCTTGTCTTTCTCTCTTTCTTCCAAAAGAGTTTTGTGAATCAATGCGGCAATGCTGTCCTTATAAATCTTCCGGATGCTCACCAAAATATTTCCCTTTTGCTCCAGCTCAGAGGTTTTAGGCTGACCATCAAAACCATGGTGCCCCCTCCGGGATTCTTTGCCAGGAAAAAATCTTCCTTTGCAAATTCACTTTCCTTAATCCTTTTGTTCTTTTGCAAAAAGCGGAAAAAACGTTTGCTTTCTTCTTTGGAAAATACCTGCCCAGCAAATTCTTCCAAAATCTTCCCCTCCATAGAGAAGGAATAAGCTTCCTCTTTTTCATAGAGAATTTCCGCACCGCCTCTGCCGGGATTGGTCAAAAGCACCAGCTCATAGCCTCGGTACAAGTCCTTGACCCTTTCCATCATTTTCTTCTGCTTCAGTTTTAAGAAATTCCCCTGAAAAACCTGCAAATTCACAAGGTAGGCATTTCTCCCCGGAATATGGCTGATTTCCCTACCTCGAATAGCGAAAAAGGCATCGCCTCCCATGGTGTCCAATCCTGTTTCCAGGCCCTTTGACAGGTCATCCAGATAATGCCGGATACTCCGATAAATCTCTTCTTCCCTGTTGTTGAGAATCTCCTGGGCTACGCCGGAATTCAAACCTTCCATAATGGACAATTCCCTTTCAAAGGGGGGATTCACATAGAGAAACTCCACACGATCTCCCATTCGCTCCACAATGGCCAAAGGAAATCCTTCTTCCTCCTCGCCATCCGTTTCCTTTCCGCTACGGAAGGAATTCGTACCCATAAGATTTACATTTCCAAGGTCATCGTTGTATTTTCTCTTCCAAGCCGCCTCAAAGGGAAATCCCTTTTCCTTACATTGCATAATGCTTTCCAGATAGGGGGCGGGCTTTCCGATATAGTAGCCCTGCAGCTTCTCACAACCGATTTCCCTTAAGAATTCCAGCTGTTCCTCTGTTTCCACACCCTCTGCCAGGGTACGAATGCCGATCTTCTTTGCCATGTCCACGATGGAGCTGACAATTTTTTTGGACTTCTCATTGAATTCCCGGAGGAGCAGCATGTCGATTTTCAACAGGTCAAAATCAAAATCCTTCAAAATATTCAAAGAGCTGTAGCCGGAACCGAAATCATCCATCCAAACCTTATATCCTGCCTCATGGAAGCGCTTAATCTGGCTGCTGATAAGAAGCTGGCTTTTGTTTAAAACCGACTCGGTAATTTCCAAAGTCAACATTTCTCTGGGTACCTGATACTTCGTCATCCGCTCTTCCAGTTCCCGAAAAACGTCACAAAGCTCGAAGTCCATTCGAGAAAGGTTCAAGGAAACAGGCACCAGACTACCTCCATCTTCCTTGGTTTTCTGATAATCCTGACAGATTTTCTCCAGTACATACAGATCCAGGCGATGGATCAAATGATACTCTTCCAACACCGGAATAAACTCCACAGGGGAGAGGAAGCCGTAATGAGGATCCGCCCAGCGCACTAAGGCCTCAAAACCGCAGATTTCCTTGGTCAAAGCCCGTACCAAAGGTTGATAATAGACCTTGATATAGCCCTCTGCCATAGCCTCCTCAATATGATCCACAATATATCTTTGTTTAATCAGAAGCTGTCCCAGCTCCTCATCATAATAACGGGAGAAAACTTCCCGCTCTTTTTTGATACTGTCACAGGCTGTTTTGGCCTTGTCACATATTGTGCTGATGCTCTTTTGTTCCCGGACAAAGCAGATTCCCGCTTTAAAATCCAAAGCCATGGGAAGATCCAGCTTTTGTATGGCGGCTCTCACCTTACAAATCGCCTCATAATGTCCGGAATTTGGGGTTAATAAAACATACTGGTCCGCATACATTCTGGTAATCAAGGCATAAGGAAAATATTTTTTCAAAATCTTCGCCATGGCCAGAATCAAAGCATCTCCCGCCTCGAAGCCGAAGCGCTCATTGTATAATTTAAAATCTATAATATTGAAGTAAATCGCACATTGCCCTTCTTCCATGTAGCGCTCTGCCAAATCCCGAAAGGCCTGGTTTTTCACGGTCTTACTTAAAGGATCCTTGAAAATACTGCCTAAGCTGTCCTTTTCCTTCATCCATCCCGGAAGAAGTTCTTGTTCTGTATTCAATTTGACTCCTTCCCACGCAACAGAGCATCCTTGCTCATCCATCGAAACTGTTTCCTGCTGTCCTTCCAAGCTGTTTCCCTGAAGGAAGCAGTTTAAACCTTTGCTTTACCTCTATCGTCAAAAAAAAGAGGAGATATAATCCCCTCTTTTCTCTCTTTTTGCATTTTTCTTAAATGTTAATTACTTTCTACAAAAATATTTTTTATAGCACTGAAACCCATAACAATTTAGCTAAGCTTTCCGCCCTCTACTACAATGCTGTCCGGATCGGTATCGGAACCGAAAACAGGCTCCAGAGTTTCCTGATAATCCTTATGGAAGAACTGCTCCTTTCCAAGGGTTTCAATTTCCTCGTTCAGAAAGTTCAGAAGACTTTCATTACCCTTGGCTACTGCAGCGGCAATGGTATCATAATCTCCCAAGGTCTCCACGCCAACGGTAAAGCCCGGATTGGACTTGGCCCAAGCAATGACCTCGGTGTTATCGGTAGAGAAAGCATCTCCTCTTCCGTCCAAGAGTGCATTGTAAGCATCCGCATAGGCATCATACTTCTGCAGCTTCACTTCCGGATGGTTTGCTTCAAAATAAGTCTCCGCAGTGGTTCCCTTAGCAATAATCAAGGTCTTTCCCTTTAACTCATCTACAGATTTAATCACCGCATTGTCCGGAGAGACTACGCCGAGAGCCACCTTCATATAAGGAAGAGCAAAATCCACCTTCTCCGCTCTTTCCTTGGTTACGGTAAAGTTCGCCAGAGTAATATCCACCTTTCCGGTAGAAACATACTCTACACGGGAAGCAGGATCCAGAGAAGTAAATTCCACCTTTACCCCTAAATCATCCGCAATTCTGTGGGCATAGTATACATCATAGCCCTGATTTACACCCTTTTCATCCACATAACCAAAGGGTGCCTTATCCGTAAACACACCGATACGAATCACACCGGATTCTTTAATTTCATCTACGGTTCTAAAGCTGGACTTTTCATCAGTTTCAGCAGTCTTAGATTCCGCCTTTTCTCCCGCCTGCTCTGTAGCCTTTCCTGAGCCCTGCTCGGTACTTGCTACCGTAGTCTGCGCTTCTTCCGCTTTCTTTCCGCCTCCGCAGGCTGCCAGGGAAAGGGCTGCTAAAATCGCCACTCCGCTAAAAATCACATTTTTCTTCATATTTTCTCCTCTCTCCGGGTCTCCGGAATAAACATTTATCTTCCAACATGTCTATGGGACACGTAAGAAAAATTTTGTAAAAACTGCTGTGCTCTCTCTGTATCAGGCTTTTGGAAAAAGTTCTCCGGGGTATTTTCTTCTAAAATCTTTCCCCCCTCCAGGAACAGCACCCTATCCGCCACTGCCTTGGCAAAGCCCATTTCATGGGTCACAATCAGCATGGTTAAGCCCTGCTCAGAAAGCTCCATCACCACATCCAAAACCTCTCGCACCATTTCCGGGTCCAGAGCCGCCGTGACCTCATCGAAAAGCATCAACTTAGGATGCATCATCAGAGAACGAATAATCGCAACTCTCTGCTTCTGCCCTCCGGAAAGCATGGAGGGATAGGCATTTTCCTTATCGGAAAGATGCACTCTGGCCAAAAGCTCCCTGGCTTCCTGCACAGCCTCCTCCCTCTTTCTGCCCTGCACCTTCATGGGCGCCAGAAGAAGGTTCTCCAATATACTCATGTGAGGGAAGAGGTCATAGCTTTGGAAAACCATTCCCAGATTCTGCCGCTCTTTTCGAGCCTCCTCACTTTTTCCCACGATATTTTTTCCTTCCAGAAGGATTTCTCCCCCCTGAATACGCTCCAGACCCATAATGGTGCGAAGCAGGGTGGACTTACCGCAGCCGGAGGGCCCCAGAAGCACTACCACCTCTCCCTTTTTCACCGATAAAGAAATATCCTTTAACACGGGGCTGTCCTCCCCATAGCTTTTCTCCAGATGTTTTATCTCTAAAAGCTGTTCTTGTACGATTTCTTCCATAGTTTCCTTTCTATAATCCTATACCTTAAGCTTCTTTTCCAGATATTTTCCCAGTTGGGAAATGGGGAAGCACACGATAAAGTACAGGAAAAAAATCACCGCATAAATCACAATGGAGGCCTTCGGATATTGGAAACGATTGGCATCAATAATCTGTTGCCCTGTTTTCAGCACCTCCACCACACCGATCAAAACAATCAAAGAAGTGGTTTTTATCATTCTGGTAATCAGGTTAATGCTTAAAGGAATCAGGCGTCTTACGGTTTGAGGAATAATGATATAGCGATAAATCTGCCAAGAGCTCAGGCCAAGACTCCTACCGCTTTCCTTTTGGTGCTTGGGAATGCTGCCGATAGCCGCTCGAACCAGGTCTCCCATTTCCGCCGTTCCCCAAAGGGTAAACACCAGAATTCCGGAGGCCTCTCCGGAAAGATGAAAGCCCGAAATTCTTGCCGTGCCGAAGTAGACCAAAAACAGCAAAACCAGCGGCGGCATAATCCGGATAAAGGCCAGATAAAGCTGGCTGACTCCCCGACTTATGGGATCCTTTCTTCTCATGAAAAGCCCGAAAAGAATACCTAGGGGGAGGGAAAGCAAAACCGCAATCAGGCTGACCCGGAGGGTAACAAAGAGTCCCCACAAAAGACGCTGAAAATTATTTCCCGCAAAAAGGATGGTATATACCGGAGGCTTCTCTGCATTTGCCGAAAGCAAAGTACTAAACATAAGCAATGCGCATCCTCCTTTCCAAAACATTTCCCAAAATACTGAGGGGCAGAAGCATGATGAGATAAGAAATTACCAGCATCAGTAAGGCTTCCTCCGTCTTATAGTACAGGCCGATTAAGTCCTTGCTGACAAACATCAGATCCGCAAGGGCGATGCCGCTGAATACCGAGGTTTCCTTAATCAGGAAAATCATATTTGCCACGATGGCCGGAATGGAAACCGATAAGGCTTGGGGGAAAATGACGTAACGCATAATCTGTCCTTTAGACAGCCCCAGGCTCTGGGCAGATTCTTTTTGAATCTTTTGTACGGTGGAAAGTCCTGAACGGAAGGCCTCCGTCATATAGGCTCCTCCCAGAAAGCTTAAGCCGATAACACCGCAGAGCTCCGAACTGAAACGTATTCCCAGCTTCGGCAAACCGAAATAAAGAAAAAACAGTTGCACAAGAAGGGGCGTATTTCTGCTAAGCTCCACATAGACCTGTACCACCCTCCGCCAAAGGGGGACCTTATAGTACAAAATCAAGCTGGCGGCAAGACCGATCAGTAAGGAAAACAAAATCCCCAGAAAGGCAATGCCCAGGGTAAGCTTTCCCGCCTCCACATACATCGGTATGTACTGTTTTATAAACCCAATATCCAAAATACTCTCCCCCTTAGAACTCTTTTTTGAAAATGAAACAAAAAAGCGAGCTGCCGAAACAGCTCGCTGAAATATATCCGCAAAAAAATATCCTCAGAATCAGCTGGCACGGCAAAAAGCCCTATGACTATGCATACGGCAACAGCAACAGCAGCAATTCATCATATTGATTTCTGTTCTGTTTCTTCTCATCCTGCCAATAATCCTTTCTCAAAAAATCCTTCATCAAACTGAATTGTTTGCTATGCTAACAGCTTTTTTTCTCCCTGTCAAGCATTTCATAGCATTTTACTGGGGATTTGAATTGGAAGAAAAAAGAGAGTATTTTTTCGTAAGTGTCTCCCACTCTCCGTCTTCCTTCATCTTTTTCAGCCCTCGAACAAAGGCACGAAGCAGCTCCTTGTTCTGGCCCTTCCCCACCATCAGGCCGTAACGCTGTTCCTCTTTTAAGGAAAATATTTCTATCTCCTGCCCGGCTCTGCTATTTTTCTCTTTCTGCAGATCCAATTCGCTTAAGCCCAAAATATCCGGAGGAAGATAGTCTTCGTCTCTTCCCGGCTCATCAATTTTTGAAATTTCTTCCTTCATAGCCTCCAAAACCGGAAGATCCTCTGCAATAAAATCCCCGTTTCCTGCCAGCCATTCCCGAATAAGATCTTGGTTTTCCTGCACCACCAGCAGAGAAAATCCTTCCTTTTGCCGGATGCTTTCCAGAAAAGTCGCAGTCCCGCTGCCCTCCTTTACCAGGATGCTCTTTCCTTGCAAAGAGGGTTGTTTCTCGGATACCGAAGACTGCTCCTCGGATGCTGAAGACTGCTTTTCCGATACCGAAGGCTGATCCTCGGATTCCGAAGACCTGCCCATGGGTACAGATGACTGCTCCTTCGTTTCCGAAGAATCCTTTCCATATAAAAGTCCCAGGGTAGAGCTTCCATAAGCCTCTGAAAAGCTCAACTGCTTTTCTTCTCGAATTTCAATTCCTCCCATAGCCCCGACAATGGTGCCGGTTACCACGGAAGACTGTAAAGCCGAGGGGTTCATGGGAACAAATTTTACGGTAAAGCCCTCCCGCTTGGCAATGGCTTCGATCAGCTCCACATCAAAGCCGGCAGGATTTTTCTCCTCATCAAGGTAGGAGAAGGGTGCATTGTCCCGGTCAATGCCCAAACGGATTTCCCTTCCCTGAATCTTTCCGGTACTCTTCTTTCCACAGGAACTTAAGGCGAAGGCAAAAAACAGGACAAACAAAAAAAGAGGCAGAACAGTAAGCTTGCCGAAAAAAGCAGCCCTCTTATGCATCTTTCCCCTGATCCTTTCTCATCTCCCGGTCCATGATTTGAAGCATTCGAAGTACACTCTTAAAGGGGAAGCAGGCTTCCTCCTCCACACGAAAAATATCGCCCTGCCAGGTAGCATTTTGCCGATATTTGGTATGAATAAAGAAGGTGCTCGCCTTCCCTCTTTTCTGAATAATGGGGAACTTCTCCAAAGTTCCCGCCTCATCCGGAAGACGTTTCTTTCCCTTACGATTGGGGTAAGTATACTTCTCTCTTTTCCGAAAGCTCCGGTCTCTGGTGGAGGTTTGGGGATAGTCCCACTCATCGTACTGAAGCTCCATCTTCTTGATTAAATCCAGTACGCCAAAAAAGGGAGTACTTTCCTCTTTATACTGATGAATGATTTCTCCCTCAAGCTGGCCATCCTGATACTTATGGACCAGAATGCCTAATAAGTCTATGGCGTAAAGCCTTTCCAATTGATTTTCCATAGTCTCCTTCACCGCTACCCTGTTGCCTAGTTCGGCAATGGTCTTAGACAAGCTTCCTTTACAACTTATCGCACTGACTTCGCAGCTTTCTTATTCCTCTTCTTCCTCATCCGGGAAGTCTTCCTCGGTAAGAGCCTTATCCATCAGCTTCAGCATCTCCAAAGCGCTCCGAAAATACTGACTCTTATTCTTTTCCGCCCAGGTAACCTTCCCCTGCCAAGTCTCATTCTCCGTGTACTTTACCTGTACGATGAATGTTCCATTTCGAATTTCCTTGCTATCCATACGCTATCCCCTTCATGAAGTACTGCCGGTACTGCTACGGTGTACTGTATTCTATCATAAAAAAACTACGCTTTGCAATTCCTTTCATTTTTTTGATAAAAAGAAAATTTCCGTAACGAAAAAGAGCTGCCGATGATTTTTCGGTAGCTCTTTCCCTTACGTACTCTTTCAATTTTTTCAAGTTTTTCAATTTTGTTTTCAGTTCTTTTATACTTCTTCTTTAGATACCGAATTCCTGTGCCCAGTAAACTTCGCCATTTACTTCTACAGTGTAGATAGCTCCGGACTTGAACTCCGGCTTAAGGATGTTTGCTCTGTGAGCTGGAGAATTCATCCAAGCAACTACAACTTCATCAGCGCCATCGAAATACTGTGCTAAGTTCTCTCCGTAAAGAACGTTTGCATCTGCTGTGTACCATGCAGATCCATCAGGTCTTGTGTGAGAAAAGCTTCTAACGATTTCTGTAGCTCTTACCTTAGCTGCGTTTTCGATCTGGAAGTTCCAAGTAAGTGGCTGAAGGCCGTTTGCAACTCTGATTTCGTTAACTTTAGTAAAAGCGGCTTTAGCATCGCCCTTTGCAGCGAATGCAGTCATAGCGAAAAATGCGGTAAATAATGCTGTAAGTACAACAAGTTTGATAACTAACTTTTTCATGTGATAACTCCTTCATAAAGAGGGAGTCAGGAAGCAGAATCAGTTCACCCTGGTCAGGGGATTCTTGATTGCAGCTGGCTGACATTTTACAGTCCCTATAGCTTTGCGTCGCCGGATTTCCCCGGGTTTGCCGATGTCCTACCGTATCTTACGGTGACACCATATGATGAAAAGAAAAAATCCATACTTTCTTTTCGAGTAATAAAAAAACCGACATCTAGAATTCCCTTTCTAGTTGCCAGCTAACCGTAATCTTCGATGAAATGAGTTTGTTTACTTGTTGAGTAACATCTTCATACTGGAATATCGCAACTGGCGGCCCTATTACCGGCCCTATAG
>CAUSUG010000007.1:0-24370 GCA_963534765.1 uncultured Oribacterium sp. | reverse complement strand
CTATAGAATTGAAGAAAAGAAAATTATTTTGTGTATCTTCCGTATCCGTATGGCTTCTTGTAGAAAACATCGTGCTCTCGAACAAAGTCACCGGTTCTTGTACAGTGAATAATGGTTCCGTTTCCGGAATAAATTCCCACATGATAAATGGTACTTGGGGAGGAACCGTAAAATACTAAATCACCGGGCTGTAACTCTTCCGCGGAAATCTTCTGTGCAGAAGCATACTGGGAACGGGAATCTCTGGGGATGGAAATACCGAATTTCTTAAATACCTCCTGGGTAAATCCGGAACAATCCGCACCGGTACTAAGAGAAGTTCCTGCCACCTTATAGGGAAGTACTGCAATGAAGGAACGGGCATAGCTGATTAACTCCGTTGCCTCGGACTTCTTTAAATCCTGTGCACTGTTTCCAACATTTCCGCTGAAATTCTCAGCCTTATTCTTAGCAGGTTTTTCCGTTGCAAGATTGCTGTCCCCTTCCACTTCGGGGCCGGAATAAGAGCCGGAAACCTCCAGAACATCCTGTCCGCTCTTCTTTTCTTCCTTTGCACTTGCCTTCTTGGAAGCGGAGCTCTTTTTCTCCACAGAAGGCTTCTGGTTTTCCTGATCGGAAACTGCTGTTCCCAAATCCAAGTCAGAACCCATCACATCAATGGTTCCGGAGCTGGACTCGCTCTTACCGTTGGTATAAACTCCCGCTTCTCCGATTGCCTTCACCTGCACAACACCATCTTTAAGCCAGGCACCGGTAGTATCTACCTTATATCCCTCCACCGTGGTATTGGACTTTAGCCATCCGTTGGCATCAAAATAATAGCACTCTGCAATGCCGTCACCGTTACCGTCAATCCAAGCCCAGGTAGCCTTTGGATAGGTTCCATCCTGATGATTGTACCACCATTTATTGCTGTTCTTGCCGTTTCCCTTCTGCCAACGACCTGCATAAGCCGGGATGGCAGAAAAAAGAGAAATCAGACAAATAGAGTTCACTACTAAAATTTTCCAATTCTTCTTCATTTTCTTTTCCTTTTTTAATAAAACGATACCTCTGCATGATAAAGCATAGCTTCTTTTTTCGCAAGTTCGAAATGAGATTTGTAAGCTAATCCGGGGAAATGTTAGGATTTTGTAATAATTTGAATGATTAAGCCATGGGGCAGACACACAATGGGCAGGTCCGGATTTTCCACACTGATGGCCGGGGTCCGTACACAGATTTGATTATTACAGTTGGATTCGGTACAAAGCACCTTTCCATCCTTAATTTCTATAAAGTTCACCTCATGTTTTGCAGGATTTACCTCATCTTCGGAAAGGGATGCCAGATTTTCCTTAAAGTCCACTTCTCTGGCCTCGTTATCCATAATCAAAATTTTGCTGTTTTCCGAGAGATTTTTTTCAATCAGAACAATTCCGTTTTTTAGAATCTGTACCTTTCTGGCATCCTTTTTAGCAAAAGCCTTTGGAAGAAAAAAAGATAAAGCTGCCATCAGACATACCAAAAGAAGAATGATAAGGACTCTCTTTTGTTCCTTTCTCTTCTCCCCATCCGGTGAACCATTCTTATCCGCCAAGTTTTGCTTTTCCTTTGCTTCAGAAGACTCCGGCTCCATGCTTGTTTTCTTTTCTTCCTTTCCCTGCACTTCCATATCTTTTTCAACTCCCTATCTTATCTATCGACCGTTTTACTCAAAAAAAATCACCAATGAAACAAAAAAGCAGGGAAGCCTACTCTGCTTCCCCGCTAAAGAGAGGCCACAAACCAGACTTGAACTGGTGACCTTCTGATTACGAATCAGATGCACTACCGACTGTGCTATTGTGGCATCTCCCGCAGTATAGCACAGCTTCTTTCTCCATGGCAAGAGCGAAATACAAGCTTATTCCGCTTCTACGATACAAAAACTTCAAGCTTTTTTCGCTCTAAAGCTACAGAAACTGTAAGCTTACTCCAACTCAAAGGCTCCGGTATATAGTTGATAGTACTTTCCTTTTGAGGTAATCAAATCCTTATGACTCCCTCGCTATGAAGCTACCAGCTCTATTGATACCAGCTGGTATCAATAGAGCTGGTAGCTTCATCCATGATTAGAACAGGGGGATCATTTACCGCCGCCCTGGCAATGGACAAGAGCTGTCTCTGTCCCTGAGAAAGATTGCCCCCATTTGCACTTAATTCCGTATCATAGCCCTTAGGGAGTCTTGTAATAAAGTCATCCGCTCCCGCAAGCTTTGCCGCTGCAATACACTCTTCGTCAGAAGCATCCAGCTTTCCATAACGAATATTCTCCATTACAGTTCCGGTAAAGAGTACGGTATCCTGCAAAATTACCGCAATGGATCTTCTTAAATCCGAAATGGCAATATCCCGGATATTGATGCCGTCGTAGATAATCTCTCCTTTTTGAATATCATAAAAGCGGTTCAAAAGGTTGGTAATGGTGGTTTTTCCTGCACCGGTAGCGCCTACAAAGGCTACCTTTTCTCCCGGTCTTGCAAAGACATCAATATTCTTTAGAATCTTGCGCTTTCCATCATAGGAGAAATCCACCCCCTTTAACTCCATATCCCCTTTCAGTTCTTTCAGGGAAATGCTTCCGTCCGGTAAAACACTCTTCCAAGCCCAGAGCTCTGTTCTCTTATTGCTTTCTACCAAACGGTCTCCCTCATGGGAGCAATTTACAAGGCAAACTTTTCCTTCATCCTCTTCCACCTCTTCATCAATCATTTGATAAACTCTATCCGCACCGGCAACACCCATAACCACGGCATTGACTTCAGAGGAAATCTGTCCTATTACACCGGCAAACTGCTTGGTCATATTCAGAAAGGGGATGACAATGGCAATACTTAAGCCTAATCCGGAAATGGAAATGTTGGGTACATGGAAAGCCAAAAGTACACCTCCCACAATGGCAACCAAAACATAAAGGATATTTCCGATATTGTTTAAGATCGGCATAATCACATTGGAGTAACGGTTGGCTTCGTTGGAAACCCGGAACAGTTCATCATTATAGCGGTCAAAATCCTGAATACTCTTCTCCTCATGGTTAAAGACCTTAACCACCTTCTGTCCATTCATCATTTCCTGAATAAAGCCTTCGGAACGAGCCAGCTCCTCCTGTTGACGAACAAAGTAATGGCTGGACTTTCCTCCAATTACCTTAATGATTCGAAGCATAATGAAGGAGCCTAAAACAACCATAAGACTAAGCCAAAGGGAGTAATACAGCATGATGGAAACTACCGTAATCACCGTAATCAAAGAAGAAATGGCCTGAGGAATACAGATAGAGATAAACTGTCTCATAGCATCAATGTCATTGGTATAATGACTCATGATGTCCCCGGTTTTGTTTTGGTCGAAAAAGGCAATGGGCAGATCCTGCATATGATTAAAGAGTTTCTGTCGATATTGTTTTAAGGATCCCTGGGTAATGGTCGCCATGTTCATATTATAGCAATAGGCACAAAACAGTGAGATAGTATAAAATACCAGTAAAATACAAACCAGTTTTAAAATATCGGAAGATACCGCATCCCAGTTTCCATCCTTATAAACCGTCTCAATCAGACTGATAATTTTTTGCTGAAAAATAGCCGGTATAGAGGTTACCACCGCATTGATTACAATGAACAAGAGGGTAAGAGGAAGAAGGGTGGGATAAAAGGAAAATAAGTCCTTTATGATTCTTCCTAAGGTTTTCATAAAATTCTTTGGTCTTCCCTTATTCTCCATCCTCTACCTCCTTTCTGTTCTGTGACTCATAGGTTTCTCTGTAAATCGGAGAATTCTCCATAAGTTCCTCATGAGTACCTCTGGCAATGATTTCTCCCTTGTCCATAATCAGAATCTGATCCGCATCCATTACAGAGGAAACTCTTTGGGCAATAATGATTTTCGTGGTATCCGGAATGAATTCCTTAAAGCCCTTTCGAATAAAAGCATCGGTTTTGGTATCCACTGCAGAAGTGGAATCATCCAAAATTAAAACCTTTGGCTTCTTTAATAAGGCTCTGGCTATACAAAGTCTTTGCTTCTGCCCTCCGGAGAAGTTGCTTCCTCCCTGCTCCACATGGCTTTCGTAGCCGTCCTTCATTCTTTCAATAAATTCTGCAGCCTGGGACAGTCTGCAGGCCTCTTCCAGTTCAGCCTGTGTAGCATTTGGATTTCCCCAGCGAAGGTTTTCCGCCACTGTTCCTGAAAAGAGAATATTCTTTTGTAATACCACAGCCACCTGATCTCTTAAAGCTTGAATATCGTATTTTCGAACATCCTCACCGCCAACCAAGACTTCTCCCTCCGTCACATCATAAAGACGGGAAATCAACTGGGTAAGAGAAGATTTTGCAGAACCTGTCCCTCCCAGGATCCCTACTGTTTGTCCGGAGGGAATATGAAGGGAGATATCTGTTAAAACATTCTTTTTCGCATCCTTGGAATATTTAAAGAATACATGATTAAAATCAATAGAGCCGTCCTTTACTTCCTTAATACCATTTTCAGGATTCTTCATGGTACTGTCTTCCGTTAAAACCTCAGCGATTCTTCGAGAGGAGGCAGCGGAAATTACCACCATCACAAAGACCATTGCCACCAGCATAAGGCTGGAAAGAATCTGATAGCTGTAGGTTAACAGGGCGGAAAGCTGTCCTACATCCAAATCAACACCACCGGTGCTGACCACCAGATAGGAACCGAAGCTTAAGACAAAGATAACCACCACAAAAAGACAAAATTGCATCAAGGGGTTGGCAATGGCAATCAGTTTTTCTGCAGAAATAAAGTCCTTTGCCAAAGACTCTGCCTTTTCATTAAACTTCTCTTTCTCGAAGTCCTCTCGGACATAGGTTTTCACCACCCGCATTCCCTGGATATTCTCTTCCACAGACTCATTTAAAGCATCGTATCGCTTAAAGATTTCGTTGAAAATCTTCATAGCTTTTTTGGTAATAAGGATTAAACCGATAGCCAAAATAGGAATCACAAAACAGAAAATAATAGCCATTCTGCCCCCCATCATGAAGGCTGCGACAAAGGAAAAGACCACCATCAAAGGTCCCCTGAAGGCAGTACGAACCAGCATCATATAGGCCATCTGTACGTTGCTGATATCTGTGGTTAATCTGGTTACCAAAGATGAGCTTTCAAAGCGGTCAATATTCTCGAAAGAAAAGCCCTGAATTCTTTGGAACATATCTTTTCGGATATTCCGGGCAAAACCGGTGGAAGCGGAAGCGGCATAATTTCCCGCCCAAAGTCCAAAAAGAAGGGAAAGTATGGCCATCACTACTAGAATCAATCCATAATGCAGAATCATCTGCATGGAAGCATTTTCCTTCATTCTGTTCACTAATTGGGCAGTGAAAAAAGGAATCATACATTCCAGAATAACTTCTCCGGTAACCAAAAGGGGACAAAGAATGGAGTCTTTTTTGAATTCCCTAATGGATTTAGACAATATTTTCAATACCTGCAGCTGATCCTCCTGCATGAATTTTTCCTCTTGCACTATATCTCCCTCCTTATCATGAGCTATCCTGACGGAATCACATACTGATTCGTGTCATACGACTCTTACATAATCCTTATCCTACAATGTACTGTTCCGTTTATCTTATAATTTTTCTAAACTTTGCAATTTTAAGGAGAATTTAACAGCTTGTCAAGCGCCGGTAAATTACCCTTTTCTGTTCTTCTGCAAAATTCAATTCTCTGCTCCTTGAAATTGGCTTTCATAAAGATTCTTATAGAAGCCCTTTTGTCCTAAAAGCTCCTCATGACTTCCCTTTTCAATCACATTTCCATCCTTCATCACCAGGATGCAATCCGCATTCTGAATCGTAGAAAGGCGATGTGCCACGATAAAGGCGGTTCTGCCCTTCAGCATTTCCTGGAAGGCTTTTTGTACTTTTTCTTCCGTTCTGGTATCAATGGAGCTGGTGGCCTCATCCAAAATCAAAATGGCCGGATCTCTTAGCATCACTCTGGCGATACAAAGAAGCTGCTTCTGTCCCTGGGAAAGATTTCCGCCATCCTCCGGAAGAAGCGTGTCATAGCCCTTTGGAAGCTGCATAATAAAATGATGACAGCCGGCACGTTTAGCGGCTTCAATAACCTCTTCTATACTCTTCTCCGGAGATCCGTAACGAATGTTTTCCAAAACCGTATCGGATTTTAGCCAGCTGTCCTGAAGAACCATGCCATAGGCAGAACGAAGGCCATGGTCGGATAGCTTTTCATAGGAAATTCCGTCAATAGAAATCCCTCCCTGATTCGGTTCATAAAATCGCATTAAAAGATTAATTAAGGTAGTTTTACCGCATCCTGTAGGGCCGACTATCGCAATATTTTGCCCGGCTTGTACGGAAAGGCTCAAATCTTGAATCAACTTTTGCTCCTTGGTATAGGAGAAATACAATCCGGAAAGCTCCAAATAACCTTCCACCGGCTTCGGAAGTTCTCTTTCCTCCGCCTTTGGCTGCATTTCCTCTTCTTCCAGAAAGTCAAAGACACGAGATGCGGCAGCTAATGCATTTTGAATTTCCGTAATCACGGAAGTAATGTCGTTAAAGGGCTTGGCATACTGGGTGGCATAAGCCAATAGAGAGGACAACTGACCGATGCTTAAAGTTCCTCTCAGGCAAAACAGTGCCCCGATTCCCCCCACCAAGGCATAGCCTAGGGCATTTAAAAAACGGGTAAAGGGGTTAACCAAAGAACTGTAGAAGTTTGCTTGCATACTATATCGGGAAAGTCTCTCATTTTTCTCCTGATACAAGGACTCTTTGGGGGCTTCCTGCATAAAAGCTTTCAGAAGCTTCACATTTCCGATAGCCTCTGTACTGAAGGCGGCTATCTCTCCTCTACTCTTGGACTGATTTTGAAAATACAGGTAAGAGCGCTTGGAAATAAACTTTGCAATAAAAAAGGATAAAGGTGTAAGAGCCAAAAGAATTAAAGCAATCCTCCATTCTAAAAGGAAGAGAAAAAAGGCAGTTTCCAGAATAC
This sequence comes from uncultured Oribacterium sp., assembly GCA_963534765.1. Lineage (GTDB taxonomy): Bacteria > Bacillota > Clostridia > Lachnospirales > Lachnospiraceae > Oribacterium. Next base: position 17,350 of record CAUSUG010000007.1, on the reverse strand, counting down.
TGAACACGGCCTGCAAAAACTGATTCAATAAAACAAATAAGCCCTGAGATATCTGTTCTATATCTGTGGTCAAACGACTTAAAATCTCCCCCGGTTCCTTGGAATCAATGGAGGATAAGTGAACAGCCTGAATATGGGAAAAAGCCTTCTCTCGTAAATCTTCAATCACATGAAAGGTCAAATAGGTATTTACCTGGTTCATCAACCATTGAAAAAGCACTGCTAATATAAGAACCAAAAGCATAACCTTAAAAATCTGTCCCAGTCCGGGAAAATCCACCCTTCCCTTTCCGGCAATCTTATCGATGGCCTTTCCCAAAAGAATCGGCAGGAAAAGAGAAAAGACTACGGAAAGAAAAGCTGAGACAATGGAAAGGAGCAAAGCGAATTTATAAGGTTTCATAAAGCGAAAGAGCTTCCGAAAGGCTTCTCCCGCAGTTCTATTTTCCTTAGGCATCTTACTCCTCCTTTCCCTGCTTCTGCGAAGCACAGATTTCCTGATATACCGAACAATGCTCCAAAAGCTCCTGATGACTTCCTACACCGATAAGCCTTCCTTGGTCCAAAACCAGAATCTTCGGTAAATGTCTGATGCTGGACACTCTTTGAGAAATCACCAAAAGACTTTTCTTTCCTTGATATTCCTCCAGTGCGCTTCGCAGCTTTCTTTCCGTCAGCATATCCAAAGCTGAGGAGGAATCGTCCAAAATCAAAAGCCTGGAATCTCCCACCAGGGCTCTGGCTATAGAAAGCCTTTGTCTTTGTCCTCCTGAAAAGTTCTTACCTTCTATACTGACGGACAAATTCAGACCTTCCCCCTTTGCCTCTACAAATTCCTTTCCCTGGGCAATTTCCAAGGCCTTCCAGAGCTCTTCATCATTTGCATCCTTCTTTCTCCAAAGAAGATTTTCCTTAAGCGTTCCGGAAAAAAGTACTGCCTTTTGAGGGACATAGGCAATGCTTTCCCGAAGCTCTTGTTCCGAATACTCTCTTAAGTTTCTTCCCCAGAGGAAAATTTCTCCCTCATAATCCCTATAAAATCCGCAAATCAGGGAAACCAAAGTGGATTTTCCGGATCCGGTACCGCCGATAATTCCTAAGCTCTCCCCCTCTTCTAGAGAAAAGCTGATATCGGAAAGAGCTCTTTCCTCTCCGCTGTCATAGGAAAAGGAAAGATAATCCATAAGAATTCCCGGCTTCTTGCCGTCTTGAGCCGGATTAGATTGGATTACTTTTTCATAAGGCTTAGTAGAAATACCCTTGGACTCAGTCTCGCCATCGCTCTTTCGTTCCATTACCTCTTCAATTCTGCTGATGCTGGCATAGGCCTTGACCATCAGGATAATCAGATTGGCAAGCTTTAGAAGCTCCACCAAAATCTGGCTCATATAGTTAGTCAGAGCCACCACATTTCCCTGAAAGAGCCTGCCGTCATTGACCAATTTTGAGGAAAAATACAGAATGCCCATAAGCCCCAGCTGAATCAACAGCATGCTCATAGGATTCAGTAAGGCGGAAATCTTTCCTACTGCAATCTGTACCTTGGTATAATTTTGGTTCTTTTCCCGGAATTCCTCTTCTTCCTTCTCTTCCTGACAAAAGGCCCGTACCACACGGATACCCATAATATTTTCTCTGTATTTTCTGGTAATGTTTTCCAAACTTACTTGAATCTTTTTATAAAAGGGCATGGTAAGAGCCATAATTCCAAAAACTACAAAGGATAGAAGAATCAATACAACAAAAAACAAAAGCGATAGGCCGGGGCTGATTCGAAAGGCCATGATGCAAGCCCCCACAACAATAAAAGGAGAGCGCATTAAAAGCCTAAGCACCATATTCACCGTAGATTCAATCTGAAAGATATCCGGACCGATTCTGGTAATCAAGGAAGATGCGGAAAGCTCATTGTAATCTTTGTAGGGTAAAGAAAGAATTTTGTGAAACAAGTCTCTACGGTAGGATTTTCCCACCACCATTGCTACCTCTGCCGCAAAATACTGGGCAATGACAGCGGTAAGGCAACCAATGCAGGCTAAGACTAAGAGCAGGAAAAGGCTATGCCAAATCACCCCTACATTCTCCTTACGGATTCCCTGATCGATCATTCCGGCAATGACTAGAGGAACAAAGAGCTCAAACATACTTTCCAGACACTTAAACAGGGGGGCCAAAATACTTTTCCCCTTTACCTTTTCCATATAGGACAGTATTCTTCTCATTTTACTACTCCTCTTACTATTGACTCCTTAAATGACCTTCATTCTCCTATAACTGCTCTTTTCTTCTTGTAAAACTGTTTTAGAGCTATGTAAGGAATACCCTTTTTATCCTTCTTTATGAAAATATTGATCCAATACCTTTCTGGCAATAGGCGCTGCGGTCTTTCCGCCGGTTTCTCCTTCTTCCACAATAACGGATATCGCAATCTCCGGATCCTCCATGGGGGCAAAGCCTACAAACCAGGCATTGGTCTTTAATTCACTTCCCACCTTCACTTGGGCGGAACCGGTTTTTCCGCAAACCTTATAGGCATCCGTCTGTAAAGCACTGGCGGTTCCCTCCGTGACTACCTTTCTCATAAACTGCTTTAAGGCATCACTTTCTCCCTGAGAAAGAAGGCTATGACTCTCCCCATAAGGGAACTCCTTTACCGTTGTGCCATTGGCATTCTGTACTGAAGCAAGAAGGCTTGGATAGACCAGATTTCCTCCATTGGCAATGGCGGAAACCATACATAGGTTTTGCAGAGGAGTACAAAGGGTAGCCCCCTGTCCGATAGCGGTTTGCATCTTGTCCCAAACATCCGCATTCTCCGCTAAAGTGAATTGCCCTGCATTGGCAGACAAACCAATATCTATTTTTTGATTATAGTAGAAGCTTTCCGCTAAAGCCTTTAATCGAATCGGATCGATCTCCGTTCCCAGCTTGGCAAAGGCGGAGTTACAGGAATCCGCAATGGCCGACTCCAAATCTACCTTTCCGTGAACCTCTCCGTTATAACAATGCACCACATAGGAGGAGTTCTCCGGGTCCACATATTCACCCTTGCAGGTATAACTAAAGCTCTGCCAATCCGCGGGATGCTCCCGAATATACTCCAAAGCCATCAAAAGCTTAAAGGTTGAGCCGGGAGGATAAAGTCCCTGGGTAGCCCTGTTCAGAAGATTTCCGTCTTTGTTGTCGGAGGAAATTAAGTCCTCCCAGTTGTTTTGGATATCCTCTTCCGTAAAGGAAGGTGCGGAAACCATAGCCAGAATTCTTCCGGTCTTGGGATTCATACAAACAATGCTTCCCTTCTTGTCCTTCAATAAAGAATAGGCAAGAGACTGCAAAGAGGAATTTAAGCTAAGCACCACAGAATCTCCCGGATTCTTGATTTCCTCTGCCTGATTAATGATTTTTTGTAAGGGGTTAATACTGGAACGGCTAAGATAAAAGTTCGCCATGGATTCCACTCCGGTTTTTCCCCTGCTGCTGTAGCCAATGGGATGGGAAAAGGCAATCCCCTGCGGATATACTCTTTTCTCTCCTCCCTCTCCGGTTTCCGTTTTCGCCAGTACCTTTCCATCAGAAGAAAGAATGCTGCCTCGAATGACCTTCGAAGAAAGATAATCTATTCTGGCATTATAGGGGCTGGAAATCTGATTCGGAGCCAAAACCAGCATAAAATAGCAAAAATATACAATCATGGAAAAGAAAAGTAGAACAAAGAAATAAGTAATTCCTTTCATCTCCCTGTTGCTTGGCTTTCTTCTGGAATTATTATACTTTTTCATAATTTACCCTTCTTCCGGAATTTCTAAGCTTATTCATAAATGCCCCTTCTCCCCTTCCTCTTCGGTGCCTGCTGTTCTTCTTCCTCTTCATCCATGGCATCTTCCTTTCCTTGGATGACAAAGAGAGATTGGAAGATGGCAAAAAGAATACAACTGGAAATCATACTGGAACCGCCATAGCTGACAAAGGGCAAAGTCACTCCCGTGGAGGGGATAAATTTTATGGCTCCACCGATGGTTAAAAAGACCTGCATCACATAAATCACACTCAGTCCGATACAGATGAGTTTATAAAAGAGGCTTTCCATATCCATTCCCATCATCATCATTTGCATAAAGCAGGAAAGGCAGACAAGAATCACACAAATCGCCACAATTCCTCCCATTTCTTCAGAAAGAGCGGAAAAAATAAAGTCATTTTCCACGATGGGAATCTTGTTGGGCAATCCCTGAAAAAGTCCAAGTCCAAGAAATCCCCCCGTACCGATGGCAAAAAGAGACTGGGTAATCTGATACCCCTTCCCTGCAATGTCCTTCCAAGGATCCAAAAAGGCAAATACTCTGGTACGCACATGAGAAAAAAGATGGTAGGACACAAAGCCTGCCAATGCAGATAGACCAAAGCCTAAGGCAAGATACAAAAATTGACTGCTGGCCACATAAAGCATAAACAAAAAGGCCATAAATAGGATTAGAGCAGAACCTAAGTCCTTACACAGCACCAGCACAATCCCATGGAGCATAGCCACTATTGCTGCCTTGTATAGCCCCCTTTGATTTTGCTCCTCCGATAAAAATCCCGCAACGGAAAAGACAAAGCTGATTTTAACAAATTCGGAAGCCTGGAAGGAAAAGCCAAAGAAATTCAAACTCATCTTGGCACCAAAGCTTACCCGTCCTACAATCAGGACCAAGGAAAGCAGGAAAATCCCCAGTACCGCAAAGGCAATTCTTCCCTTTTGAAAATCCCAGATTTTATCGATGAAATAGGGAATAAGCAAGGCCAGAAGACTGGCTGCTACGGAAATAGCAAACTGCTTCATGGCCTTATCCGTATTTAATCTTTCCAGCATAATCCACCCTAAGGACAAAAGAAGACACTGGTTATACAAGAGAGTCTCACTGAAGGTAGGGTAGATTTTCTTCCATAGGAAGGGATAGAGCACAAGAAAAGCTAACTCCGCCCCATACATCATCAGATAAAAGAAGTCCTTCGTATGGAAGAACAAAACCCCATGACAAAGAAAATGTAAGAACAATAAAATCTGGTAAAGAAACTTTGCCAGTCTTCTTTTTCCATCCCCATAATCCAGGGAAAGGTTTCGAAACAGACTGTAACAATACAGCAGCATCAACACCATACATACAATCTTCGTAAATGTACTAAAAAGACTTCCCATCTTTTCTCCCCTACTCTATTCCTTTATGAAAATGTCCTCTGGTAAACTGCTTAAAGGGCTTCCCCTGAAAGAGCTCCAGAATTTCCTTCTCCGATTCCACCGTAAAATCAAAGCGAAAAGAAGAAGCCCCAAGCCTTTCCACTTCCTTTTCCAGCCCCAGCAAGGATAAAACATCACTGTTATAGATTTGATTATAGCAGTATTTGCAATAGAGGCGAACCGGCATACTCTTATTCTGTCGATCCTGTAAAGACACCACATTGTTCCCTCTGGTACAGCCATTTCTGGTTTTTTCTATACAGTTGGCACTGACCATCATAGGCAGATGCCCGTAGCAAAGAAGCTCCGTGGAGATTCTCCTGCTTTTTGCCCATTCCGAAAAGGCCATATCCTCCTGAAAACGAAACTCAATGGGAAAGCACATTTCTTTTGCTCCCAAGGATTCCCATACCTCCATAGCAGCCTGATTATAGCTATAAAGGGTATAGTCAAAGCAGGTGGAAAACTGCCTATCCGGAAAATCCTGTAGCATTGCCACCTGATCCAGGGTACGAAGAAGAAAATGACTGAAGCCCTCTTCATTTTTCGCCTCTTCCATCCAATCCTTCGGGCTTCTTCCCCGGTCTTCCCTTCTTTGAATTCTTCGAAAACGAAGTCCCGCCCATTTTCCGCTGTTCTGAATCTCCCCACGATATTTCAGGAGTTCTTCCTCGGAAAATGCGCCTTCATCCAGATAAATTCCTTTAATAAAGGGAAACTGAAGAACAGCCTTAAGCTGTTCTCCTCTTTCTATGGAAACCCTAATTTCCCCCAAGTCTTTGATTCCGTCTATACTGCCCAAGAATGGCCTCCCTCATTTTCTCTACACCGTCTCTCCGTAACTGATTCAGGAAAGAAAGGGGATAGAAAATATCATCCTCCCCAAGAATCGAAAATTCTTCCAGGGAAAATTCCGTATTCCCCATCTTCTTCATTTGTTTTGTAATCTGTTCCCGGGAAAGCACCTTTTCCTTAGCCTTTTCCACAGGCTGGCTTCCTTCTACGGAAATGAAAAGTCCATCATCTCCCTCTAAAGTAAAATGGGGAACTTCGTTATAGGACAAGAGCAAGCTTCCCTTTAAAGGAATCTTTCTTTCTCTCTCTTCCATTTCCTGCATCAGCTTGGAAAGCACTTCTTCCTTTTCCTTTCGGAAGGGCTTTTCCCCGAAGGCAATCATATCCTCCCCGTTATGTTGTTCCAGATAGGAGCTGTAGCCTCCTCTGTCATAAACCTCTTTCAAGAGGGCTTTATCCTCCTCGGAAACCTGATAGGACCTTCCCTGAAGAGCCAAGTCCAGATATTTTCTGTAAATGGAAACCACTGTTCCGGTATAAAGAGCGGACTTCATTCTTCCCTCAATCTTTAAAGAATAGGCGCCTGCCTCCAATAGCTCCTTCAAAAGATCCAGGGTAAACATATCCTTCATACTCAGATAGTTTCCCTTTTTCCCCTTACTGCTATAGCAAAGTCTACAGGTTCCTGCACATCTTCCCCGATTTCCGGACCGACCTCCCAGAAGAGAAGACATAAAACAGGCTCCGGAGTAGCTATAGCACATGGAACCGTGAATAAAGACCTCTAACTCCAAGGGGGAAGCTTTGGCAATATCGGAAATATCCTCCAAGGAACATTCCCTGGAGAGCACAACCCTTTCCATGCCCAGCTTTTCCATTAAGCCCACGGCTTCTTTGGTGTGTACCGTCATCTGGGTGCTGGCATGAAGAGGAAGATCCGGATAGGCCTCAGCCAACATTTTTCCAATACCCAGATCCTGAATGATTACCCCATCCAAGCCCGCTTCATAATAGGGATCCATATAGCTGAAAAGCTCTTTTCTTTCTCCCTCTTTAAAGAGGGTGTTCAAGGTCATGTATATTTTTTTCTTGTATAGATGACAAAAATGAATGGCCTCCAAAAGCTCATCCTCTTCCGATAAAGAAGACTTGGCAAAGGCTCTTGCGGAATATTTTTGTCCTCCCATATAAATGGCATCCGCTCCGGCAAAAACAGCCACCTTGCATACTTCCAAGGAGGCTGCCGGGGCCAAAAGCTCTGCTTCATAAAGCTTTTTTTCTTTTATATTTTCTTTGTTTTGGATTGGCATCCTTACTTACTCCATCCTTAGCTATAGCCAAATTCGGAAGAAACGGCTTCTCTCTAACCCCCTAATTCCTATAGAAGATTATTCCTCTTTATCGCTTCCCTGATGAGAAGACTTTTCATGAGTAGACTTTTCATGAGAAGTCTTTTCCTTTCCTTCCTTCTTTTCCAGAGCCAGAAGCTTCTTCTGGGTACTTTCCAACTCCTGTAAAACCCCGTCCAGCTTTAACTTGGTCTTTACCAGGTCGTGCTTATAGGAGTAGCTCTCGCTTTTTTCCTGATCCAAAAGCTCCTGCATCTCCTCCACCTTTTTTCGCTCCTGAAAAAGCTCATCGCAAATATTAATCTGAAGCAGAAGGGATCGAACGGATTCCTCCAGCTTATTATAATTCCACATTTCCTTACGGATGCTTTCAATTTTATGATTTAAATAATCTGCCACATCATGTAAATAAGACTCGGAATTCTCCCCACTTAGGACATAAATTTTTCCGTCAATAATGACCTGTATTGTCTTTTTATCTGCCATTTTCTCCACCTTTTCCTATGCTTCACTCAGTCCTAAATGTTGATACGCGTGTTTTGTTGCAATCCTTCCCCTGGGGGTTCTGTCTATCAGACCTTGTAAAATCAAATAGGGTTCTATCATATCCTCTAAGGTTCCCCGATCCTCTCCCAGACTGGTGGCTAAGGTCTCCACCCCCACCGGTCCTCCGGAAAACTTTTCAATCAGATTCCAAAGATACTGTCTGTCATAGGTATCCAAACCTAAGGTATCTACATCCAGTAAATCCAGAGCATCCTCTGCCACTTCTTTGCGAATAACACCATTATACTTGATTTCCGCAAAATCTCGTACCCTCTTTAGCAAACGATTGGCAAGTCTTGGGGTACCTCTGGAGCGTAGGGCAATGCTTTTCGCTCCGCCTTTATCAATAGAAATGGACAGCACCTTGGCGCTTCGAAGGACAATCTCCTCCAACTCCTCTTCCTTATAAAACTCCAGCTTTCCGATGATCCCGAAACGATCTCGAAGAGGGGCGGAAAGGAGTCCTGCTCTGGTAGTCGCTCCTACTAGGGTAAAACGGGGTAAATCCAGACGGATGGAACGGGTACTGCTTTCCTTTCCCAAAAGCACATCTATGGCAAAATCTTCCATAGCCGGGTAAAGCACTTCCTCCACCTGTCGATTCAGTCTATGGATTTCATCCACAAATAGCACATCTCCTTCGGAAAGGTTATTCAGAATCGCCGCAATTTCTCCCGGTTTTTCAATAGCCGGTCCGGAAGTAATCTTACAGTGCACCCCCAGTTCATTGGCAATAATGTTGGAAATTGTGGTTTTGCCCAAGCCGGGAGGTCCGTAAAAGAGGCAGTGATCCAAACTTTGCTTTCTCTTTTTCGCGGCTTCTATAAAGATAGACAGGGTTTCCTTCAGCTTTTCCTGTCCAATATAATCCTTTAAAAATTGAGGTCGAATCTTCGGATCAAAGGATAAATCCTCCTTACTCTCCTCTGTTTGTATCAACTTTCTTTCCATAAAAATCCCTTACAACGCAAACTGCTTCAGACTAAGCCGTAACAGCTCCTCCGCGGTCTTTTCTTCATAGGCCGGAATCGACCTGATCCATCTTTTCGCTTCCATGGCGGAATATCCCAAGGACACCAGGGCTTCCACCGCTTCCTCCACAGCCACGGAGGTCCCAGTCGTCGCAACAGCTTCTTCTCCGGAAAATGTAATGTCCTCCTTAGGTACTTTGTCCCGTAACTCCACAATCAATCTTTCCGCAGATTTCTTCCCCAGCCCCGGAGCCTTCTGAATCTTCTTACTGTCATTACTGATAATCGCAAGAATCAACTCCTCCCTACTCATACAGGATAAAATCCCCAGGGCAGTCTTGGGGCCAATGCCGGAAACGGAAAGTAACTTGATAAAAAAATCTCTGTCCCTTTCCTCCCAAAAGCCGAAGAGCTCCTGACTATCCTCTCGAACCGAAAAGTAGGTATGAAGAAGAATCTCCTCTCCTGTCTTAGGGGCTTTATCAAAAACAGAAGCAGGAATGCGAACCCCATATCCCAGTCCTCCTGCTTCTATTACCAACATATCCTCTTTTACTTCCCGTAAAATGCCGTGAATAAATCGAATCATAATCTCTCCAATCCGCACTAGTCTAGCATAGATGCCTGATTTTCTCAATGGAGGGAAGAAAATTGCTTTGCTTTTTGTGAAGAAAAAAAGACCTGAAACCGGGACGCACTTGGTTTCCCGAATTTCAGGCCTATCTTGCCGAAAATCTAAACGTCTTATTTTACAGGCTTAAACCCAGTGGAAATTCTCTTTTCCGGCTGCCGCTTCAAAATGATACTTTACCAAACCGGTATCAATTCCCTGGAACTCGCCCTCTTTATAGGTGAACTGCACCTCATTTCCCTTGCCCTTTAAATAGAAGGACTGACGATTATAGGCGGTAGGTGCCATCAAAGCATACTCCACACCCTCCTTAAACCAATCCGGTACAGTTCCCTCATAGCTGCATACCTCAAAATCTTCCTTGGAAGCATGAGGAGTACCCTGGGTCTCTCCATAGCCAATGGAAATCACACCATAAACAGGACGCTCAGGGCTTAATTTAGCAACAGCCTCCTTATTGAAGCTGGCACCTACCCACCAGGTATTTAAGCCTAGAGTCTGGGCATAGAGCATAATATCCGCACTGGCATAACCAACACGCTCCTCCACGCCTTCCTTTTCGTCTCCTGCCAATACGATGTAATTCTTGGCATTTTTGGTAATCAATTTATCAATTAATTCTGCAAATGCAGCTCCATCCTCCGTTTTTAAGAAAAAATGCAGAGAATACTTCTGATTGCATTCCTGAATCCGCTCCTCTAAAGCCTTCACCACATCCTGAGGAATAACTTCATCCTTGTACTTACGAACCATATGTCGTTTTTCCATTGCTTCTCTAAGGGTCATCATAACCTCCTTTACCATAATCCGAAATTTCTCCTGAAAATAGGAATAGCACTCATCATTAGTATAGCTTTTTTTGTCTTATTGTCCAGTTATTAATCAAGGAATGCACTGAATAAAATCAGGGGATGCTATAAATAAAAAGTTATGAAGACCTGCTCGGAAGAAGCATATCCATGATTCCTATAGGGCTTAGGCTTCTTAATTTCTTATTCATATCTAAGGGCTACAATAGGATCTTCCTTTGCCGCCTTATTGGCAGGATAGATGCCGAAGAAGATACCCACTATCGCAGAGAAAAGTACCGCAACCAGGATAATTCCCGGGCGAATCACTACAGATAAACCGAAGGCTGTAGCTCCCAAGGACACCAGTCCCATGGCCAGTAACACTCCAATCAATCCTCCCAGGGCGGATAAAAGAGCAGATTCCGTTAAAAACTGCACCAAAATATCTCCGGTGCTTGCGCCCAAGGCCTTTCTGATACCGATTTCTCTGGTTCTCTCCGTTACAGACACCAGCATAATATTCATAATACCGATACCGCCTACCAGAAGAGAAATGGCAGCAATGCCGCCCACAGCAGCGGAAATTCCCCCCATTACCCTATCTACCTGTTTCATTTCATCCTGAATAGAGGAAATATACCAGTCGGAGGGCTGACGATTTTTTATTTTAGAAAAATAAGCTTTGATTTCCGTATTCAGCTGTTTCATCTCCTGCTCGGACATTCCTGTTTTTCCGTAGTATCGAATCATGGAAAATTCACTGGACTCAGGTGAAAACAAAGTCCAGGGAACAATGCCTTCTCCATTTTTATCATTAGAACCCATTAGTAGCTTTTGAATGGGGCTGATATCTTTCCTGTACACTCCGATAATGCTAAACTCTCGATTTTCTCCCATAATATCCGAGCGAAAATGTTTTCCTGTGGCATTTACGGTTCCATAAAGCTTTAAGGCTGTACTTTCGGAAATCAAAATCACTGCTCTTCTTTCCTCCACATCATTAGCGGAAATATATCTTCCGTTTAAAATCTGTACCGGCTGAAGCTTTTGATAGGGAGAATCCACTCCCTCAATATTGGTTTTCAAGCGGTTTAATCCATTTTTTATATCGATAGAGCCGCTGGACATATTATCCACATAGTCCAAGCGATTGCCAAAGACCTCCTTCATCTTGTAAAGTTCGTCCATGGTGAAAAAATCGCTGTCTCGAATTTCCTCCTGATCCATGTAAGGATTAATCATGATGGCCGCCTGGGTCACACCTACATTTTTATAAAGGTCTGAGAACATTTTCCGCATGGTATCTCCGATAGAAACAATGGAGATTACGGAACCGATTCCGATAATAATGCCCAGCATGGTAAGAATGGAACGAAGCTTATTGGCTCGAAGAGAGCTTAATGCCATTTTCATATTTTCAAGAAGCATGGTTCCCTCCTCTGTACATTCCTTCAAAGATTGCCAAATCTCTTACCGGAGTAGGATTCTCATTTTTGATATCGGAAATCAGTTTTCCGTCTGAAAAGCGAAGCATCCTATCCGTATAGGCGGCAATATTTTCCTCATGGGTAACCACCACTACGGTAGCTCCTGCCTTATGAAGGGCGGAGAACATTTCCATAATTTCAATGGAGCTGGCAGTGTCTAAGTTTCCGGTGGGCTCATCCGCCAAAATCAAAGGCGGTTCATTGGCTAATGCTCTGGCAATTGCCACTCTCTGTCTCTGTCCTCCGGACATTTCATTGGGCTGATGATGGATTCTGCCGGAAAGACCTACCTTTTCCAAAAGCATGGTCGCTCTTTCCGACCTTTGCTTTTGAGAACGGATATGGGCGTAAATCATGGGAATTTCCACATTTTTCAAAGCGCTCATACGACTAATCAAATTAAAGCTCTGGAACACGAAGCCGATTTTTTGATTTCTTACCTTATTCAAAGTATTGGGATCCATGGCTGCCACATCCTCCCCGTCCAGAAAGTAATTGCCAAGACTTGGTTTATCCAAACAGCCTAAGATATTCATTAGAGTAGATTTTCCGGAGCCGGACTGTCCCATAATGGCTACGAACTCCCCTCTTTTAATTTTTAAATTAATCTGATTTAATCCCAATACCTTCACCGCACCGGTATCATAGATTTTCACCAGATTGCGTAATTCAATTAAAGTATCTTCCATCTTTCTATCCTGTCTGTACTACAACCCCGGCTTCCTCCGGGCTAACGGACTGTGAGCCTTGGGCTGTGGGATCTACGGTTACCGGACTTCCCTCTGTAAGACTGGCATCAGGAGAAAGAATGTAATTGCTTCCCTCTTTAAATGCGGAATCCTCTTTCACAGGTTTTACCTCCATGGAAACATCACTGGTAACTCCGGTAGTTACCGGAACAAAATGCACGGTTCCGTTTACAACAAAGGCCATTTTATTGCTTCCGTCTTCCCCGGTCATCACTGCAGAAATCGGTACTACATACACATCCTTAGCTTCGGATAAGAGTAAATCCGCCTTTGCGGTAATGCCGGAAAGCAATCCCTTTTTATCTCCGGTAATCTGTACCTTAATCGGAATAACTCTTTCGCTGGTGTTGGCATTTTTCTCTTCTCCTGTGGGGGAAATGGAAGAAACCACACCTTCTAAAGATTCTCCGCCTAAAATATCCGCCGTAATAGTGGCTTTTTGACCAAGATGTACCTTTCCGATATTGTATTCGGAAACCGCAATGCTGAGCTCCAGCTGATCCAGATTCTCTACGGTAAAGTCATATTTATTTTCTGTCGGGGTATCTGCAAATTCTCCCACTTTAATATTCACTCTGGTAATGGTTCCGGCTATGGGGGAGATTAAATCCGCATCAGAAACCTTACTTTCCGCCTTCTCCAGCTCCTGTTCCGCCGTTTTGATCTGTAAATCATAGCTGTCCGGAACCTGTACCGCCCCCTTAACCACCTTATAATTTGCCATAGTGGCCTTGGCATCCTTTAAAGCGCTTTCCGCCGCCTCATAGTCACTCTGAGGAATATCTCCGGTAGAGTAGAGACTGGATTTTCTCTGAAAATCCAATTCCGCATTTTTTAAGATTGTTTGATTTTTCTCATATTCCAAACGAAGATTTTTTTCTGCCTCGGTTTTATTGGCCTTTGCCAAATCCAGCTGAGTCTTGGCAGCTTCCAAAGCAGTATTCACATCTGTTTTGTCTAAGCGTGCTAAAACCTGCCCCTTTTCTACCTTATCTCCTTCTTTCACTAGAATTTCCGTTACCTTGGCATGTAAGCCGGAGGTAACCTGTTGGGCATCCGTACCGGACACAGGCCCGGAGAGACTGATTTTTTCCTGTATATCTCCCTTTGTTAAAGCCTGAACGCTGACCATGGTTCCCATGGGTTTTGCCGGAAAAAGAAGGTTCTTAGCCACAAATAACAAGACTAAAACAAGGACTCCGATTAGAATCCATTTCAACTTTCCCTTTTTCTTCTTTTTGGGGCTTGCTTCCAGCAGTTTATTAATTTCCTGAGAAACATCCTGTCCCTGTTGATTCTCTTCCATTTCTTCTCCTTTAAATGAAATGCGGTAGCTCTCTCATAAACCTACTTCGCCTTTTACGATTCTTTACTATTAAATCTCATAAATATGAATGAAATGTGAAAATTCAGTCTGTTTTTTTATTTTTATTATCCTTTGGTTTTTATTTTTCTTCCCTTGGAGTAAACTAAGCTAAGAAAATATTGATTCTCAATGAGATCCTGCAAAAAGTCCGAGAAATCTCGTTGAACAAGAATACTGTGTTTATCGGAGTCCCCCTATGGATATTATAAAAAAACTGCTTCCCTATCCCAAAGATTTCTTTTTCCCTTCTTTTCTTCCCGATAAAGAAGAGATTTTATTTTTTGATATAGAAACCACCGGACTTAGTCCGAAAAGCGCTCAGATTTACAGTATAGGCTTACTCCTTTTCAAAGCTATGGAAATGGAGATTGTCCAGCTCTTTGCCAATAGTCTTTCAGAGGAAATTGAAGTCTTACAGGGCTTTCAAGAATATTGTAAAAGCAAAACCCGACTGATCAGCTTTAACGGGAAAGCCTTTGACACCCCTTTTTTAGAGAAAAGCTATAATCAATACGGCTTAAAAAGTCCTCTTACGGATCTTCCCCAGCTGGATCTTTTCAAAATGATTCAGAGCAGAAAAAAATTCTATCAGCTCCCCTCCTATAAGCTTAAGGAATGTGAGCGCTTTTTGGGAATTCAAAGGGACGATGTCTATACCGGAGGAGAATTGATTTATGTCTATTTAGAGTATTTGGAGCATCCCACAAAGGAAGCCAAAGCTCTTCTGTTACAGCATAACTTTGAGGATTTACTCTATCTTCCCTCCCTCTTTTCCTTTTTTGCCTATGAAGAGCTGTTTCAAGGGAAGGGACGCTATTGTAGGGAAAAGTCTGAACTGCTATCGGAGGAAAATAAACTAAGGCTCTGTTTTCATTTTACTAAGCCGACCTCCCCTTCCGGGACGGAAGAAAATACTTCTACTGCCGAAGCACAAACATATCCTCACAACTCATTAGAAGAGAACAATGCATTCTTTCCCAAAGCAATCTCTCACCACTTTGAGGGCTTTCAGCTGGAAGTCTCCGGACAGGAGGCTATTTTGGAAATCCCTTTATTTTCCGGGGAAGCAAAGTATTTTTTCAAAAACTTTAAAGACTATGACTATATTCCCACCAAAGATATGGCACTGCACAAAAGCCTTTCTCAGCTCTACCCTAAAGAGGAAAAGCAAAGAGCAAAGGCCGCTACCGCCTACCAAAAAAAGACAGGGCTCTTTCTCCCTGTCTTCTCCGATAGCTTTCCCAATCTTTTCCAAAAGGAATATAAGGAAAAGCAAAACTATATTCCCTTCACTCCGGAGCTTTTAGAAAACCGCTCCCTGATGGAAGAATATTTCTTAGCCTTTTTGCTGCATTTTTTCTAGTTTTTCATTAACAGAGGCAATCAAGCCCCCCTTATCAATCATTTCCTGCAGGAAGGGAGGAAATACCGCCATGGTATAGGATTTTCCACTGCTTAGGTTATGAATCTTTCCTTCGGTAAAATCCACCTCCAGCTCTTCTCCTTCCTGAATCTCCTTCGCCGCTTCCGGAGCCTCCACAATGGCCAATCCGATATTTAAGGCATTTCTAAAGAAGATTCTGGCAAAGCTTTCCGCAATAACACAGGAGATGCCGGAATCCTTTAAAACCTGGGGCGCATGCTCTCTGGAAGATCCACATCCAAAATTCTTTCCTGCAATCAAAAGGTCACCCTTTTTAATCTTATCATGAAAATGTTGGTCTATATCCTCCATGGCATGGGTAGCCAGCTCCGCCTTATCCTGAATCGCCAGATATCTTGCCGGGATAATTACGTCCGTATCCACATTATCCCCGTATTTCACACAATGACCCTTAGCTTTTTCCATAACAGCCTCCTATAGTCCTAAATCCGTTGGGGATGCAATATATCCCAAAACCGCCGATGCCATCGCCACCTCCGGAGAAGCAAGGTAGATCTCCGAGCTGGCATCTCCCATTCTTCCCACAAAGTTTCTGTTGGTGGTGGAAATACAACGCTCATTGGGAGCCAAAATTCCCATATAGCCTCCGAGGCAGGGACCGCAGGTGGGGGTGCTCACTACAGCTCCCGCCTCAATCAAATCCTTAATATATCCCTTCTCCATAGCCTCCAGATAAATCTTCTGGGTAGCAGGAATTACGATACAACGAACATTTTCCGCAATCTTTCTTCCCTTGGCAATCTCAGCAGCCACCTTGATATCGGAAAGTCTGCCGTTGGTACAGGAACCGATGACCGCCTGATCAATAGTAATCTTATCAAAGCTGCCGATTTCATGGGTATTTTCCGGCAAATGGGGAAAAGCCACTGTGGACTTAAGGCTAGAAAGGTCAATCTCGATGACTCTATCATATTCCGCATCCTCATCCGCCTCGTAAATATGGTATTCCTTATTGGAATGAGCCTTAATATACTCCAGTGTCTTTTCATCCACAGGGAAAATACCGTTCTTTCCACCGGCTTCAATGGCCATATTGCAAATGGCAAAACGGTCATCCATGGAAAGTGAAGCCACACCCTCTCCGGTAAACTCAATAGATTCGTAAAGGGCTCCATCCACACCGATCATGCCGATCAAATGCAGAATCAAATCCTTACCGCTGACATGCTTTTGTAATTTACCTTTTAATACTACCTTAATCGCAGTGGGCACCTTAAACCAAAGCTCTCCTGTAGCCATAGCCGCCGCCATATCCGTAGAACCCACACCGGTGGAAAAGGCTCCCAACGCTCCATAGGTACAGGTATGGGAATCCGCACCGATGGACAGCTCCCCTGCGGTAATCAGACCCTGCTCCGGGATCAGGGCATGCTCAATACCCATGTTTCCCACATCATAGTAGTGCTTCAGTCCATGCTCCTTGGCAAAGTTTCTGCAAATCTGAGTACACTTTGCAGAGGTAATATCCTTGTTAGGCACAAAGTGATCCATAACAAAGACTACCTTCTCCTTATCAAATACGCCCTCTCCGTGAATCTTATCCAGCTCACGAATTGCCACCGGAGTGGTGATATCATTTCCGTGTACCAAATCCACCTTGGCTAGAATTAATTGTCCTGCCTGTACTTCCTCTAATCCTGCATGCTTGGCCAAAATCTTCTGACTCATCGTCATTCCCATGGAAATCTCCTTACTTCCTAGCTAAACCGCCTGCTCCTATGTATTTTATAAAAGCAGAATTGCATTCTTCTTTACAGTGTAACAAAGCTACTGCTATAATTAAAATACATTTTTTAGATACTTATTATTCCCTTAAGTTATCTCAAAAAGAAAGGATAAACATGGAACAGAACCTATCCACCTATCGGATATTTTATGAAGTGGCCAAAAGCGGAAACATTTCCAAGGCCGCAGAACAGCTCTATATTTCCCAGCCGGCGATTTCCAAAACCATCGTTCGTTTAGAGGATAGTTTAGAAATCAAGCTATTTAAAAGAAATTCC
>CAUSUG010000006.1:0-25273 GCA_963534765.1 uncultured Oribacterium sp. | reverse complement strand
ACTTTTAATATTTTATTCAAAAAGCTTTTTTTTGCAAGATAAAATTTTCCAAAGCTTTTTCAAACATTTTCCTGCTCTTCTGCTCACAATTCTTCTCACTCTATTTCTTTTTCAAAAAATGGAGTAAGATATGTATCGTAGTGTAAGAAAGCTAAGCACCGGCAGTAATTAAAATAATGGCTGTAATGGCTATAATGGATGTAATGAAAGTAATGACTGTAATGCTATAATTGCTGTAATGAAAGTAATGGCGGGAATGGATGTAATGAAAGTAATGACTGTAATGAAATACAAAAAGCGTTGAAAGGAGTTTCTATGAAAAAGGTACTGGCATTTTTTGCGGAAGGCACGGAAGAAATTGAATGTTTAATGGTGGTGGATATTTTACGAAGAGCAGGTGTATCGGTGGAGCTTATTGCGGTTGCTCCGGATAAGCTCGTGAAGGGCTCCCACCAGATTACCATCCTCTGTGATAAAAATATTTCCGAGCTTACGGAAAATGATTTTTCCGCCGCAGATTTACTTTTCTTACCTGGTGGAATCCCGGGCGTTCCCCACTTAGAGGAAAACAAAAGCCTGTTGGAAGCTTTGCAAAAGCAGTTCCAAGCAGGAAAGGATCTGGCCGCAATCTGTGCCGCTCCCGGCATTTTCGGACGTCTGGGATTTTTAAAAGGGCAACACTTCACCTGCTATCCGGGCTTTGAAGAAGGCATCTCCGACGTAGACGGCGCAAAATGGAGCGGAAAAGCCGTGGAAGTTGGAAAACAGATCATCACCGGGAGAGGAATGGGCGTCGCTTTAGACTTCGCTCTGGCACTGGTGGAAAGACTGGAAGGTGCTGAAAAGGCCGCCCAGCTAAAGAAAGGGGTACAGCACCCGGAATGCATTGTATAAAAGAGGGCGCAAAGAAAAAATAGATATGTTTTTATCATCAGGGCTCCGGAACAGGAGCTATAAAAAATTGAACTAATTTTCTAAGCAATATAGGTCTGAAATTGGGGCACGCTCTCGCTAGCCTCGCCACGTAGCGGTACTAACTTCAAGCTTCGCTTTACTCGCTTTCAGTAAGTACCGACGGGCTCAGACTACCCCTCATTCAGACCTATATTGCCGAAAATTGCTTTATTATTTTGATATTTAATATCCCTGTTCCGGAGCCTGATAGGAAAGCTTAGTTCTAACTCTTTTTTCTTTACACCCTCTTTTGCTAATATTGCGAAGTCTTTTTCTTTGCTTCCCCTCTTTCTATCATCCGATCCACCTGTAGCTTAATCAGGCTTGCAATGGGGGCTGCCAGGAAAATTCCCAAAACTCCCCCCACTGCTCCTCCGATAATCAAAGAAATAATCACCAGCAAAGGATGAATGTCTATACTGTTGGAAAGCAGTCTGGGGTTAATCACGTTTCCATCAACGGTCTGAATCGCAAACAGGGCTAAGACAGCCGGTAATAATTTAGAAAAATCCCCGTAAAGAGTACACACTAAAATGGTTGTTCCATAGGCCACAAAGGGACCCACATAGGGTATTAGATTTCCGATTCCGGTAAGAATTCCTATGGCTACGGCATAGCGTACCCCTATAAGACTTAGGCTAAAACTAACTAAAATAGCCATAATGATGCCGTCAATCATCTGTCCACGGATATAACCGGAAAAGGCTCTATCCGCATCCTTTAGAAATCCGCGAAAGGCTAAAACTCTCTTTTCCCCCAAGATCAGGCGAAAAATTCTTTCCCAATATAGCGCAATCTTTACCCCATCTGCCAGAAAATAAATAGAAAAAATAATACCAAAGAGCAGAGTGCCTATCAGGCTTCCCATATTTCCCACGGAGGATATGAAATTACTGCCCAGGTTTTGTACAAAGCTTAAAAGCTTTGCTAAAAAAGTCCGTATTCCCTCCTGCAAATCATTTCCCGCAATAGGAATCTCTGAAACTCTTTGGTTCAAGTCCTCATAAAAACTTTTTAAAAGAAGCAGTACGCTCTCCAATCCCTTAGCAAAATCTTCTCCCTGAATCAGCTGAATATTTTTGGTCAGGACGGATACAAAAAGAGAGGCAAGCAGTACCAGGGAAAGTAAAATCAAGAGATAGCAAAGCAGAATGCCCAGGTTTCTCCGAAGCTTCTCTTTCTTCTGAAAAAGAGGAATTTTCCCTAAGGCCCTCTCCAGTATGGAACAGAGAGGACTCAGCAAATACGCCAAAGCAAATCCCAAGAGCAAAGGAGAAGTCACTTGGGACATCCAGGAAAAGTGCCTTGTCCATAATGAGGGAATCCCTTCCAGATGATCCACCAAACGGCTTCCCAGATGATACAGGAGGGCCGTCAGCAATACATATACCGAAATCATCAGGTATTTTTTATTCCATAAATCTTTCCAATTCATTTCTTTACTTCCCTACTCTTCTACTATCTTTGCTTTAACCGCAGTTATTGCCCTGACCGGTTGTTTTACTTTCATCGTTGTCTTTATGCTCGCTACTCTTCCTTATCTTGTTCGAACAAAAATTCTGCCGTTTGCCTTTGGCACATGTCCTGCCCCTACGAAGAATACTAAGGTCAGAATCGTTACCACATAAGGAATCATGGAAAGCAAGTGAGGAGATACCATATTTCCGGATCCAAGCAATGCACGAAGACCGTTACACAGTCCGAAAATCAGGCAGCCCAGGAAGGTTCCCTGGGGAGTGAATTTTCCGAAAATCACCGCCGCAATGGCGATAAATCCCTGTCCCACAATAACGGAGGGGCGGAACTGAGATACGGTAGCCAAGGTCACAAAGGCTCCTCCCAGGCCGGACAAAAAGCCGGAAAGAATCACCGCAATGTAGCGAACCTTATAGACATTGATTCCCAAGGTTTCACAGGCCCAGGGGTGTTCTCCTGCTGCCCGGAGCCGCATACCGTAACGGGTTTTAAAGAAAATAAACCAAAGCAAAAGCACCAAAAGAAAGCTAAGATAAGCCACGGAATAGGTGCTTACCACATTATACAGGAAGGAACCTGAAGCAAACTTTCCTTCAAACATCTTCGGAAGCTTTGCGGATAAATCCAAAGCCGGTGTGTCGGAAGAATTGTCAAAAATAGCTTTGCAAAGGAAAACTGCAAAGCCCGGTCCGACAAAGTTAATGGCCGTTCCCGCAATGGTTTGATCCGCATGAAGGGACACACAAACCACCGCATGAATCAAACCAAGAAGGGCTCCGGCACAGCCTCCCGCAAAAAATCCCAGCCATCCGTTTCCGGTAAAATAGGCCACACAGGCTCCTACAAAGGCGCCCAGAGTCATCATTCCTTCGATTCCGATATTTACCACACCGGAACGCTCGGAACAACAAGAACCAAGCCCTGCCAGGAGGAGGGGTGGCGTAGAAATCAAAACCGCATTTAACAGTAATCCCAGATCATTCAGCATGGCTCTCTCCCTTCTTTTTGAATCCTCTCTGTACCAGATTTTTAATCACCGGCGTGATGGCGATGAAAATGATGATGGTTCCCATGATAATGCTTACTACTTCCGCAGGAACATCCACCGTTGTTAATTTGTTTCCGCCATACTTCATGGCGCCATAGAAAAGACCGGAGAAAATGCAGCCAAGGGGATGGGTTCCTCCAATCAGCGCCACCGTAATGCCCTGGAAGCCATAGCCCTCCTGGGCGGCAAACATAGAGACACGCTCAGACATACCAAGGATTTGCACTGCTCCCCCAAGACCTGCCAGAATACCGGATAAGGACATAGACAAAAGGAAAACTCTCTTGGAATTGATTCCCCCATACTCCGCAGCGCTACGGGAATAGCCCACCGCCCGAAGTTGATAGCCAAAAGTGGTTTTGCTCAGAATGAACCAGATAAGAAAGGCAAAAAGCAAAGCCAAAGGCACTCCGGCATGAAGCTCCGCTCCTCCCGCAAAGGGGATCAAAGCCTGGGGAATCTTCATGGAGGCGGTCGCTAAAATATTCTTACTGGCCTCTGCTCCCTGGTCGGTATGAATCGTCTTTAAATTCACCACATAGTTGGAAAAATAGAAAGCAATCCAGTTAAACATAATATAGGAAAGCACCTCATTGATACCCTTTTTCACCTTGAGAAGGCCTACCAAAAAGCCCCAAAAAGCGCCGGCAAGAGCCGCTACCACAAGGCAGAGAAGCACATGGAGAGGCGCAGGCAAAGGAAATAAAATGCCCACCACAACAGCTGCCAGACTGCCCATCACAAACTGGCCCTCTGCGCCGATATTAAAAATTCCGGTACGGAAGGAGAAAGCAACGGACAGACCTGTGAAAATCAGGGGTGCTCCGTAAATGATGCTGTAAAACATAAATTTAGGCTTACCAAAAACACCCTGATACAATTTTCCGTAGGCCTTCACCGGGGAAACCCCGATGGCCTGCAATAAAACAGCCCCTACCAAAAAGCCGATGGCGATGGAAAGAAGGGTGTAAAGCAAGGAACTCTTTAATATTTTCTCTTTCATACTTACTCCTTTCCTCCTGCCATATATAGTCCCAAGGTATACTCATCCGCCTCATTTCCGGCGAAGCTCTTCTGAATATTTCCGGAAAAAATAACGCCGATTCTATCGGACAAGCCCATAACCTCTTCCAACTCAAAGGAAATCAAGAGAATTCCCCTGCCCTTATTTCTTTGTTCCACCAGATATTTATGTACAAACTCGATGGCTCCCACATCCAAACCTCTGGTGGGGTTAAAGGCAATGAGTAAGGACTTATCATTTTCCACCTCTCTGGCAATGATAACCTTCTGCTGGTTTCCGCCGGAAAGCTGTCCTGCTGCACGGCTTTCGCAGCCCTTCGGACGAATGTCAAATTTCTCAATCATCCTGGAGGCATGCTCTTCAATAGCCTTCTTCTGTAAAATTCCTCCCTTAGAGTAGGGCGCTTCCCCGTAACTTTGCAAAATCAGGTTCTCCGCTACGGAGAAGTCCAGTACCAGTCCATGCTTCTGCCGATCCTCCGGAATGCTGGAAAGGCCTGCATCAAAGATTTCTCTGGGGCTTTTATGGAAAATGTCCTTTCCTAAAAGCTGAATTTCTCCTTCTGTGGCCTGAGCCAGTCCGGTTAAGATTTCCACAAGCTCAGACTGCCCGTTTCCGTCAATGCCGGCAAGTCCCAGGATTTCTCCGGCCCGAACCTCCAGATTTAGCCCCTTTAGGATTTCCACCCCTCTATAGTCCTTGGCATGGAGATTTTTCACGGAAAGCACCAATTCCCCCGGCTCCTGAGCCTTCTTTTCCACTACTCGATTCACTTTTCTTCCCACCATCATAGCTGCCAAATCGTCCTCCGAGCAGGAGCATACATCCACGGTATCAATGTACTTTCCCTGTCGGATAATCATACATTTATGGGCAATGCATTTGATTTCCTTTAATTTGTGGGTAATAATCAGGATGGATTTTCCCGCCTTGGTCAAATGGGAAATAATCTCCATTAACTCATCAATTTCCTGAGGAGTAAGGGAGGCGGTGGGCTCGTCCAGAATCAAAATGTCCGCACCCCGGTACAAAACCTTCAGAATCTCCACTCTTTGCTGCATACCCACGCTGATGTCTTCCACCTTGGCATCCACATCCACCATCAAGTGATACTGTTCGGAAAGCTCCCGAATCTTTTTCTTCGCTCCGTTTAAGTCCACGGTAAGCCCCTGCATGGGCTCCGCTCCCAGAATAATATTTTCCGCAACGGTAAAGGGAGGAATCAACATAAAGTGCTGATGCACCATACCGATTCCCAGGGAAATAGCCTTTTCCGGGCTGTCCATCTCCACCTTTTGTCCACGCACCAGAATTTCTCCGGAGCTTGGGCGAAGCATACCGTAGAGGATATTCATCAGGGTGGACTTTCCCGCACCGTTTTCTCCTAAAATCGCAAGAACTTCTCCCTTATGAAGCTTTAGCTGCACATGGTCATTGGCCACAAAATCTCCAAAGCGCTTCACAATGTCCCGCATCTCAATAACCGGTTCCTGCCCTTCATCTCTTCCCATCTTCCAAATGCTCTCCTTCCTCGATTTCCCTTAACTGTCTAATTAAATCAAGATAATGTCCTGCATCCCTTCCTGTTCGGCCAGCTCCTTCAAAGCCTTCAGTTCTTCCTCACCGGGACTCTCATAATGCTTATATTGCTCCCGTACCCCAAACTCCCGGTAGGCAATAATTTTGTAGCGGATTTTCTGTCCCTTCCTTACATAGGGAGACAGCTCTTTAGATACCTTCTCCACCGTATCCTTTCCGGAAAAAAGTCCCGGCACCACTACCGTCCTTACCTCAAAGAGTTTATCATATTCTGCCAAAATTCGCATATTTTTTAGAATTTCCTCATTGGAAAAACCGGTAACCCTCTTATGCTCTTCCCCATTATAGGCCTTAATATCCAGCATCACCCCGTCAATATAGGGAAGCAAATCTTTTTCATCCTTGGAAAAATCATAATAGCCGTTGGAGTCCAGTAAAAATCCTATGCCCTTCTTTTTGCAGAGCATCCCCAATTCTCGTAAAAATTCCGGATAAAGGGTACACTCTCCCCCGGACACGGTGATTCCCCGGATAAAGGGAATATTTTTGGAGGCTTCCTGAAACACCTCCTCCGCACTCATCCGGCGAATTCTGGGGCTGGCATTGTGTGTGCAGACATGAATACATTGGTCGCAGCCGATACATTTTTCCGGAGAGAAGGCCACCCTTCCCTCCTCCCAATAAATGGCCTTTGTAGGACAGCCCGGGATGCAGTCTCCGCAATGGATGCATAGGGCCCTGGTTTCCGGATTATGGCAATACTTACAGTCCAGATTGCAAGCCTGTAAAAATATTGCAGTTCGATTTCCCGGACCGTCCACAGAGCTGAATGGGATAATCTTGTTTACCGGGACTTTGATTTCTGCCTGTCCCCGGTCGGCTCTGCTTTCCGGCTTTTCTATATTTTCTTGCTTCTCTTTCTTTACTGCTAATTTTTGCATGATACGAAATTCCTCTCTTCTCCCAGTATAACGAAAAAGAGGAAGCTTGAATACGCCTCCTCTTTCGTAAAAACATAATACAATCCATGAATGCTTAGCGAACCTTACGCTCCAAAATCTTTCCGTTTTCGGCTGCTCCCAAACCTAAAGCCACGGTGTCCTGTAAAACACTCTTTCCTTGCTTCAGCTTGTCCATCTCGGATTTCTTCACCAGATATCCGGTAATACGAATCACGTCGGAATCGTTGGAATAGAAGGAAAGGTAGCGAAGATTCTTTTGGAAAGCCCCCTTCATAATATCCAAAACATACTCCGGGTTTTGGTGAATGGTTCTGTCAATGGGGAAAAGGTCTCCTGTTCCGGAGGGGAAGTAATGGTGGAAATGAGACAGAACTTCCATTTGGTCTGCCAGATTCTCCGGTTCCTCTCCGATGGGGATTCTGGTTCCCGGGCTGATTTCCACATCTGTGGAGATACCTACCTGGGCATGGAGGAGGAAATGTTCGTTGCTGACCTCACAATAAGGATTCTTGTGAGCTTCATTAAAGGCAGAAATGCAATCCATAATCTCTACCCCAAGCTCCGTTGCCTCCTTGCTGTGGCCAAAGCGACAATCACCCTTTCCTTCCTTTTCCAGAAGAATATTGACCGCCTCTGCAAGTCCCACCAAGCCGAACATAGCGGAAAAACGGTCTCTATGGATAAAGCCTTCTTTCGCCAGGAAGTTATTCTCGAAAAAGCCGGACTCTTCCACGATAAAACGAATTCGCTCATCCATATAGCGCACACAAAGATCCATGATATAGGGGAGCTCTTTCTCCAGAAAATCCTTTCTGTCCTTGGCCCTCTTGGCAATATTACTTAAGATCAGGCGAACAAGGGTATAGGCTCCTCCTCCGTATGCCAAGCCGTTGTAGCAAGAAGCAATCACATAATTTCCGGAAAAATCCTTGGAATACATCCGGTGGTTGCAAAAGCTTGGCTTGGCACTGGCCATAGCACAGCGAATGGCTTCAATGGCAAAGTCATCCTCGGTAAGCTCCTCATCATATTTCAAGGTAAGATTCGGGACTGCATCCTTGGTTTCCGCCATAGCCCGAAGCAGAAGTCTTCCGGCCTTGGTAGCCTTGGGGCCAATGTTGGCATGGGCGAAGGAGTCCAGAATCGTTCTGTCCATCTGGATACAGAAAAGCTTAATCATTTTGAAGGCAAGCTCTTCGTCCATATCCTGCACAAAGGGATCAAGCAGGGTGTCCAGCTGTCCTACATAAACCGGATAATTGGTTATGGATGGAACATGCTTATAAAAGATTTGCAAAGCGTTAATGGCTTCGTACAAATCCTTGGGAGGCTCTACCTGCAAGAAAGCGGAGCCCTCCCGAAAGAATTTCTCATAATCCGGGATGATATAGCGGGGACGCATAGGAGCATTTCCTTCGAAAAGGTCGCAAATGCACTGCTTCTCCGGCTCACAACGTAAAACTTCCAAAAGTCCTTCGGGAAGGTCCAGAACAGAGAGAAGGGAGTCCGCATGATTGGCCATTGTGGCTACTTTCTGCTCGTGGGTCAAGCTCTTTGACTTTACTGTTTCCAGCATAGCCTGCCGAGCCGCTTCAACTTTTTCCATGGATATTTCTTTCATTTTCTGTCCTTTCTATTCCCCTGTCTTACTCTTTCAGAAAATTCACATCCCTGTAGTATTTTCTCTGTACTTAGTTGTCTAACTCGTAAACATCTCCGTACTTTGCTTCAAAGTCTGCCTTGTTGTTTGGCACCTTCAGCTCGCCGGAAACAATCTTCTTCTTTATTTCTTCTACTTCTTTAACCACTGCAGGATCAATGTTCTCTGTGCCGGGAGCAAGGTCTACACCTTCGTCAGCCAAGGTGTAGGTCTTTACACCGCCCTTGATGTTTCCTTCCACCAATTCCTTGCTTACATCAAATACCGCATTGTCCACTCTCTTCATAGCGGAGGTCAAAATGGTCTCGGGAGCGATGGAGCTCTGGTCACTGTCTACACCGATAGCCCAGATCTTAGCTTCCTTACAAGCATCGATTACGCCCAGTCCGGTTCCGCCGGCTACCTGGAAAATAACGTCAGCTCCATTGGTTACCATGTTGTTTGCTGCAGTCTTTCCTGCTGCAGTATCTGCAAAGGAGTTGGCATTGGCCTGTAAAACCTTAGCACTTGCATTGGCATCCAAAACACCGGCTGTGTAGCCGTATCCGAACTGATTCATCATGTCTGTAGCCATGCCCAAAACGATACCTACGGTATTCTTCTTGGTGGTCTTTCCTGCTACATATCCTGCAAGGTAAGAAACCTGTGCCTGCTCAAACATGAGAGAAGTAACATTGGAAACATCCGCTAAAGAAGCATCATCCACGATGGCAAACTTTACATCCGGGTTGGAAGCGGACTCTGCCTTTAAAGCATCTGCCAAAGCATAACCGATACAAATAATCAGGTCATAATCCTCATCCACAAAGGTCTCGATATTGGGCTTGTAGTCCGCATCGGTCTTGGACTCCAGATACTTTGCCTCGATACCAAGCTCCTTCTGTGCTCTCTGTAAGCCTTCCCAAGCAGACTGGTTGAAGGAGCCGTCATTTACTCCTCCTACGTCGGTAACAATACCAACCTTCAGTCCCTTTCCGGAAGATGCATCCTTCTTTTCCGCCTTGCTCTCCTCCGCCTTCTCGGAACCTGCCTCTGTACCCTTCTCGGAACCCTGCTCGGTAGACTTTGCACTTTCTTTCTTCTCTCCGCCGGAAGCACCGCAAGCCGCTAAGCTGAACGCCATGGTCAAAGCCAGGAATGCCGCAAAGATTCTTTTCTTCATTTCTCGTCCTCCTTAGATGAAGTCTTTTCTATCCGCCGTTTCCCTCCGAAGCCCTCGGCAAATAATAAAAGACTTGTCACATGTACTCTCCCATTATAGGGAAGAAAGAATACGGTGACAAGTCAGTTCCTTTGTTTATTTTGCTTGAAAAAATAGAGAAGATGAACAAAATCCTATTCCGGAAAATGAGAAAGCAAAAACTCTAAAAATCCTTTCAGGTTCAGATTTCCTTCCCATAAACGCCCCAGAATATAATTTAGCAGACTAAAGCCCACGAAGCAGAATCCGAAAAACAGGAATAAGCTTAGGGCGAAAACGCTGTATAAAAAGCAGATTTTCAGCACCTTTCCGCTTTGACCGTACTCTATTTTCAGAGCTGTATAATCCAACACAATGCCCAAGGGTATGCCCAAAAGAAACAGAAACAAAGAAAATAGGGGAAATCCCAAAAGCAGGGAAAAGAAGGATAGACTTGCTAAAAGGTAGAGCGCCAATCTTCCCCTGGTAAAGAGATAAAACAAGGAGGAAAAGCTTCTTCCCTCTGAAAAAAACAGAACCAGGAAGAAGGGTAAGAGCAAAAAGCTTAAAGCATAGAGCAGGGAAAATTGAAGAGAAGCTGCCGGATTGCCGTTGGAAAGGTATAAGCCGATGAAAAACATCAGAAGCAAGCTGATAGTAAAAAGCAGAGAGGTACTTTTATGTCCTGTCTTTTCCTTCTCCTTCAGCATGGCCTCTTCCGGATCCGCCAAATACTCCCGGATTTCTCCCCGTAAAAGCTTCGGTGCCTGCAAAAATTCCTTGATTGCTCCGGAGGACGGAAGGGCAGGAGAAAAGAAGGAAGAACGAGCCTCTACAAAGACCGGAATCTCTCTTCTTTCGGAAGCTTCTTCAATAACAACGGCCTCCGAATCTTCTGAATGAATCGGTTTTTCCGCTTCCAAAGCATTCAAATTCTCCTCTTTTAAGGCTTCCTCTTTTGCATTACCCGGGTTCTCCTTTTCTAAAGCTTCCTCTTTTGCATTACCCGGGTTCTCCTTTTCTAAAGCTTCCTGCTCTTGTTCCGCATATTCTTCCGAAGCTTCCGGCAGCGTTTCCCCCGCTTCTTTTACACTCAGTTCCTCGAAGTTCGTTTCTCTTGTTCTCTCTTGTTTTTCCTGTAAAGCCATTTCTAAAGCCGCAATCCTTGCCTCTAGCGCCTGCTCTCTTTCCTGCCTTTGCCGCTTTTTCTCCGCCTTCTTTTCCGCTTTTTTTGCTAAGCTTTTTTCTTTCTTAACAAATGCTTCTTCCCCTTCCGGCTTTTCTCCTTTTTTCTTCCCCATTACAGTAAAATCCCTTCTTCCGCTCTTTTCCTAATTTCTTCTGCCCCATATTGTAGCCTAGTTCTTTTGTCTTGGAAAGAGCTTCCTCCGCCTAATCCCGGATTTCCCATTCTTCCCTTGACTCAATTTTTCCGCTCAAAGGAATAGGGAATAGAAGATTAAGAAGCAGTTTTCATTCCTTTCGCTTTCAAAACAGCAATTCATCCATTTCGACAAAAATGTGGATAAGTCCTTTGTACATTTTCCCAAAAATGGGATTTTAAGAGGACTTATCCACAAAAATTACACTTTTACACATTGCCAAGCTCTTTTTCTGCCTTTTTGCTTTCGATAAATTCAAAAAATCCGGAAAAAAAGTTACGATATTCTTACTTTCCCCATTCTATTTCTTTTAAGAGCAGCTCTTAGGAAAGAAGATTCTGATAATTTCCCAGAAAGCTTTTCATTCTTTCCTGCTCCGAAGAAAAGACCTCCTCCGGACTTCCCTCGCAGATTACTTCTCCATCCGCCATAAAAAGGATGCGGTCGGAAATATCTTTGGCAAAGGTCATTTCATGGGTAACAATCACCATGGCCATCTTCTGTCCCTTTAGGGAGCGAATCACGGAAAGCACTTCTCCCGTAAGCTCCGGATCCAGTGCAGAGGTTGGCTCATCAAAAAATAAAATCTTCGGCTCTAAGGCCAGGGCTCTGGCAATGGCCACCCTTTGCTTTTGTCCGCCGGAGAGGGAATAGGGATACTGCTCCGCCTTTTCCAAAAGCCCCATTTGGGAAAGCACTGCTTTAGCTTTTTCTTCCGCTTCTTCCTTTGTTTTTCTCTGCACGTGAATCAGGGGATCCATCACATTTTTCACAACCGTCCAATGGGGAAAAAGATTGAAGTTCTGAAACACCAGACCGAAAAGCTTCTTGGCCTCTTCCTTTTCTTCCTTCGTTGCCTGTTTTTTCTGCCCTTCCGTCAACGAAAAAATCGCCTTTCCGTCGTAGAAAAGTTCTCCTCCCTCCGCCTTTTCCAGGAGGGTGGCAATGCGAAGCAATGTGGACTTTCCGGAGCCGGAGGGTCCGATGATGCTGAGTACCTCGCCCTCCTTACAGGACAGGGAAATTCCTTTCAAAATTTCCTCTCCTGAAAATGCCTTTCGGATATTTTTCATTTCTAAAATCGCCATTCCGCTCTCCTATTGATTCCTCAGATGGACACTCCCACATCTGCTTTTCCATCCAATTCTATTGATAATACGCCATCTTCTTTTCCATCTGTTCCATAATAAAAGCTACCACAAAATTAAAAATGTAGTAAAGCACTCCTGCCATAATCAAGGGGAACATGGAGCTCTGGGAGGAAGACAGGGCCTTGGCCTGGGTAAACATTTCCATCACGGAAATGGAAAAGGCTAAAGAAGTATCCTTCACCAAAGAAATCACCTCGTTAGTAATGGAAGGAAGAATCTTCTTCCAAACCTGGGGAAGGATAATACGGAAGAAACACTGCATTTTGCTGTAACCGAGAATTTCCGCCGCCTCATACTGCCCCCGGTCCATGGATTGAATTCCGGAACGATAGATTTCCGCAAAATATGCCGCATAATTCAGAATAAATCCGATATATACCGCTGTCATGCGGTAACCCGGATGGAGACTTACTTTGAAAATGTAATAGGGGCCGTAATACACCATAAAAAGCTGTAGCATTAAGGGTGTTCCCCGCATAAAGGAAATGTAGATTTTAATGATTCCCGATATTAAGGGGTTTTTATGCATTCTCCCAAAGGCCACCAAAAGACCTAAGGGCAAAGAAAAAAGGAGGGTTATGGCGAAGATTCCCAAACTCACAAGCAATCCTTCTCCCAGCTTCCACAGCACCACAGTCCACTCCATTTTTTCTCCCCTTTTCCTCTTTCTTTTTTCTCTACTACTCTATTGATTTAGTCTTATTCTACTGATTTAGTCTTATTCTATTGATTTAGTCTTGTTCTATTGATTTAGTCTTGTTCTATTGATTTCATCTTGTTCTATTGATTTCGTCTTTCTCTCTTGATCCATTCACTCTATTGTGTTTGTGAATGTTCCATACTACTCTCTGCAAAACGCCTTTATTTACCGTTTCAAAATTTTGTCTTTCCTATTGTAAGATAAAACCTTCCGTTGTGCCAAACCATTTTTCATTGATTTTATCAATCACGCCTTCTTCCTTCATTTCCAAAAGGGTTTTCTTCACTTTATCTGCAAGTTCGGTGTTTCCCTTCTTGAAGCCAATACCGTACTGCTCCTCAGTCAGGCTTTCGGAAAGAACCTTAGCCTTCTTTTTAAAAGTCTTAATCTGATATTCCGCCACTACGGAATCCATACAAATGGCGTCACAGGCACCGGATTCCAAATCCATCATGGCATTCTGGTAGTCTCCCACCTCGGTGAGGCTGCCGAAGCTATCCTTTAAGCTCTTATTTTCCTCTCGATTTAATGCGGTAAGTCCGGTGGAATCCTTCTGCACCTCTACCGCCTTCCCCTTTAAATCGGATAGACTGCTGATATCGCTGTCCTCTCTTACCACAAAAACCTGCTTATTGGCTAAGTAAGGTCCCACAAAGGTATAGCTGTCCTCACGGCCTTCCATACCGAAGCCGTTCCAAATGCAATCAATGTTTCCGGAATTTAATTCTAAATCCTTGGCATCCCAGTTAATGGGCTTGGGTACAAAGGTCAAATCCAATCTCTTTGCCACTTCCTCTGCCAGCTCCAGGTCATAGCCGGTGTAGTTTCCATCCTCTCCCACAAAGCCCATGGGAGGGAATTCCTGATCAAAGCCCACGTTGAAGCTTCCGTTGCTGCCCTTCACCTTGGCTTCTGCCTTTTCTCCTGCCTTCTCGGTACCGTCCTGCTCGCTGCCTGCCTGAGTACTGCCCTCTTCCTTGCTTCCGGAGCTACTTCCGGTAGTACTCTTTCCTCCGCAAGCCACCATTCCCAGTGCCAAAACTCCTGCAGTTGCCATCCATAAAAGATTTCTTCCAAACTTTTTCATACTCTTCTCCCTTTCCTTCTCTATTTTTTACTTTGATTTGCTATCATGCTAATACGTTACTATGCTAAAGTATTTTTGTCAAGATTTTTTTAGAAGATATTACAGAGTTTCCGGCTATACGTCCGGGGCAAAGGAGATATCCCACACTGGGAAAGTGGTACTCATTACGCATAAAAAAGGCCTGAAATCGGGAAACTTCCCTTTTTCAGACCTTTTTCCATAAAGCGAAATAAATTTCCGCCGCTGTCTATTACTCTTTTGCCTTGGTTTCGATGGTAGCCATTACAGAGCTTTCCTCTGTAGAAGCGATAGTCTCTTCCTTCTTCTTGGAATCGTCCTTAGCCTTGGAGGATTCTTTGCTTGCAGAAGACTCCTGCTCCTTTGCAGCCTCTGTCTCGGCTTCGCTTGCCTTGCTCTCCTTACCCTTATCGCTGTCCTGCTCCATGATTACGGAAGGCTCTTCATTCTTAACGGTAATCTGAGACTCAATGTATTCCATTACTTTATTACGGATTGCAGCCTCTTCTACCAGCTCCTTACCGTACTGCTCAATCAGCTTCACACGGTTAGTCTTTTCTCCGGTTAAGGAAGACTCCGCCTCAGCCAGCTCATCCAATAAAGCATCGGTTACCTTAATACCCTGATCGTCCGCCAGCTTTCGCATTAAGAAAAGCTGCTTTGCATAATCCTCCGCTTTGGCATAGGCATCCTCTTTATACTCTGCAACCGTCTTTCCGGACATGTTGACGATATCCGCAACGGACAAGCCGTAGCTCTTCATCTGTTTAAGAGTTGCATCTAAAAGGTAAGCCTTTGCATATTCCATAAGCTTCTCGGAGGGCTTAACGGTAGTTTTTTCACTAATCGCCTGAAGTGCCTGATCCTGAATGTTGGAGTGGTAGTTAAAATCTTTTCTGGCCTGAAGCTGCTCACGAACCTGATCGCGATAGCTCTCTACGGTTTCCGCAGTGGTGCCGTCATAGTTCTTTACCCATTCATCCGTTAAGGTAGCAGGACGCTTTACTTCATGAATCTTTACCGCAAATTCCGCATTCTTTCCGGCAAGCTCTTCATTGCCATAGCTCTCCGGGAAAGTAACCTTTACGGTAACATCCTCTCCGGCCTTCTTACCAATCAGCTGATCTTCAAATCCGGGGATGAACTGTCCGGAGCCAAGCTTCAGATCCTGCTTCTCCGCTGTACCGCCGTCAAACTTCTTTCCGTCAATGGAGCCGCTGTAGTCGATATTTACGGTATCTCCTTCCTTGGCCGCATCATCTACCACTGTAGGATTCTGATCCAAAGTCTGCTGGATAGCATTATCCACTTCTTCCTGGGTTACATTCTCCAATGGCGCTACCGTAACGGTAATGCTCTTTAAATCCGGAAGGGTGATGCTTCCCATCTCGGAAAGCTTGGGCTCTGCAGGAACCTTTAAAGCCTCCAGCTCTTTAATCTCAGGGCTGTCCTCGGTTAAAGTAGAGGAACTTACCTCACTTCCGGAAGCCTTCTCGGACTCCTTGGTCTCTGTCTTCTTGCCACAGGCTGCTGCCATAATCGCCATAGCCAGAATGGCTGCCGATGCAAATAATTTTCTTTTTCTCATAATACTCCTTAGTTTCTTGGAAAAATTCTTTTCCTGTTTTCGATATTTTTGCTGCCAATGAGTTTACTCTCTATTGAAAGCTAAAAATGCCTTGTAAGTATAATAAACATCCAGCTTTGCTGTCAATTCAAATGGCGCATGCATGGAAAGAACCGCTACCCCTAAAT
The DNA here is from genome assembly GCA_963534765.1 of uncultured Oribacterium sp. Classification (GTDB taxonomy): domain Bacteria; phylum Bacillota; class Clostridia; order Lachnospirales; family Lachnospiraceae; genus Oribacterium. The sequence goes on along the minus strand of CAUSUG010000006.1, from coordinate 9,337 downwards.
CCACGGTGTCCACATTCATATTGCCCATATACATGGCAATGGTTCCTCCGCCGCCTTCGTCTACCTTACCAAGCTCTCCCACCTGCCAGCAAACCTTGGCATCTTCCATATAGCCGATAACCTTCTGCATAGTCTCTGCGGAAGCATCATTGGAATAGCCCTTTCCTCTGGAACCGGTGTACTTGGTAAGAACCGGACCATGGTTAAAGAAACAGGAGTTCTGCTTCTCATATACATCCGCCCAGGTCGGGTCATAGGCTGCATTTACATCGGAAGAAAGACAAATGGAGTTTCTCAGGATATCCCGTACTCTCTCTCCCTCACACTCCGCCAAATCCTCTACAAAGTGGAGAAGAGCATCGGACTGCATTCCGGTATTTCCGGTAGAGCCGATTTCTTCCTTATCCACCAATGCGGTAAGAGAAGTAAATTCCGGAGTCTTACACTCCAGCTCTGCCATCAAAGCGGTATAAGCACAAACCTTATCATCCTGTCCGTAAGCACCTACCATGGAACGATCCAGTCCCACATCGCAAGCCTTCTGTGCAGGAACCAAGGTAAGCTCAGCCCGCATAAAGTCCTGCTCCACCATGCCGTACTGCTCATGAAGAATGGAAAGAATCTTCAGCTTAAAGGCTTCCTTTACTTCCTTATCATCAATGGGGGTAGAGCCCAAAAGGATATTTAACTCCTCTCCCCGGATACCGTCGCTAAGCTTACGGTCGTCCTGCTTCTTGGAAAGGTGGGGAAGCAGGTCGGTAATCACCAGGATAGGATCTCCTTCCTTCTCTCCAAGGTCAAAATCCACATGCTTGCCATCCCGGAACATTACTCTTCCGTGAAGAGCCAGAGGAATGGTACTCCACTGGTACTTCTTGATTCCTCCATAATAGTGCGTCTTAAAATAGGAAAGCTCCTCCTGCTCATAAAGCGGATTGGGCTTTAAGTCGATTCTCGGTGAATCAATGTGGGCAATGTTAAAGTGAATTCCCTGATCCAGGGGCTTCTTTCCCATGGTTACCAGGAAAATGTTCTTGCCTCTATTGATAAAGTACAGCTTATCTCCTGTCTTATACTTCACACCTCTTGTAAATTCCTTGTAGCCCGCCTTCTTCGCCAGCTCCTCGCTGTACTTTACGCATTCTCTTTCAATCTTGGACCGGTCTAAGAAGGTCTTGTAGCCCTCCGCAAAGTCCATAGCCTTCTGCAAATCCTCCGGTCTTTCCTTCGCGATATGCTGAGGCTTAAAACACAACTTCTCTTCTAACTTCTGTCCCTCTGTCTTTCCCATAAAGGCACCTCCTTCAAAGCGTTTTTTAAGATTCTACTGTGCTCCTGTGTTGAAAATGTGAAAAAAAGCGGAGTTTCACCGCTTTTTTACTCTACTGTCTGTTCCGACTTAATGGATTAATCCTGCACGGTTTAAAGGCCAATAGCAAATGTATACCTTTGCCAACATTTTCTCCCGCTTTACAAACTGGTTTTCTCCCCAGAAACGGGCATCCGCAGAATTGTTTCGGTTGTCTCCCATCATAAAGTAGCAGCCCTCCGGCACGGTCACATCCACCTCCGGGAATTGGTTGCCGTCCACAATCATGGGCTCCGGTAAATAGCTTTCCGTAATGGCTTTTCCGTTAATGTATACGGTACCCACCGGCACTTTTCCGGAGGAAGACTGCACCGCAAGCTTCTTAATCATGTTGGCATCCACCTCTCCGGTCTTCTTTACTTCCACACGGTCTCCGGGCATGCCAATGACTCTCTTTACATAGTAAATGACCTGGTTTCTCTTATCCTCCCGGCCGTCATAGGGGCAGACTCCCTTATCATTTTCCCGGTAAATCTGATGGTCGTTTCGACATTGATAGCCATACAAAAAGATAGCCACATCTCCTCTTTCCACCTGTCCGAAACGGTAATGAAGCCGGGAACCGAAAACACGACTTCCCGCCATAATGGTATTTTCCATGGATCCTGTAGGAATGGTGGAATTGGCAATCACATAGTTGTTCAATATAAATGCGGCAATTCCCGCCACCAAAAGAATCTTCACCCACTCAAAAAGCTCTCCCAAAAAGCTTTGGGGCTTCTTCCGACTGCTCTTTTTCTTATCCTGCTCTTCCTGCATAGCTTCTCCCTTTTTCTTATTCAAGAATAGTTCTCTTGTATTTAAGAAGACTTTTCCTCGTTCTGCTGCTCTTGTCTTCTTGCGGTCATATACCGGTGCTCTTCCTCCAGCTCCTTATACAGCTGCAAAAGACTCCAATCCCTATTATGTTCCGTTTCCATACATTTTAAATCCACCCGGATGCCCAGCTTCTTTAAATCCGTTAAAAATTCTCCCACCTCCTTGGGGGAAAATCCTATGAATTTCAAGAGCTCCGCGTCCTCCGGCAGACTCAGTATTTCCTCTTCCGGTGCAGACAGCAGCCGAATCTTTCGGATGATGGCCACACCCCGGACCTTGTTTACTTTATCGACATCTTTTCGATGGATATAGAGTATTTTTTTCTCCATTTCCTCTCCTTCCCGGTAATTTCCTAGTTACGTTCTTGTCTTACCTCTTCCATAAACGCCGTAATTTCCTGTAAAAGAATCGGACGTACCTCTTCATTCAAGACTTCATGCCGTAATTTGGGGAAAATATGAAGCTTAAGCTTGGGATTTCCCAGCTGCTTTAACATAGCATAAAGACTGGCCGGCCCCTTGCCGTATTCTCCCACCGGATCCGCACCGCCGGAAAAAAGAAAGCAGGGAATATCCTTCAGCTTTTTGATTTCCGCATATTCGTTGACTCTTTCCAGAGCAGCCAAGAGGTCTGCATAAGCTCCCAGGGTAAAGCCCACTGCCAAAGGATCCCGGGCATTTGCCTGACTCACCTCTTCCTTAGTGCAAATCCAAGCCGATAGGCTCTTGGGATTTTGGATATGCCTGTTGAAATACTTCGCCAGAAGGATACTTTCCTTTAGCGCATCATCCTTGGCTCCCCGAAGCTTCTTTTGGACAGCAATGTAGCCCTGCACCGGAAGCAGTACAGGGCTTCCCCCTGCCGTACCGGAAAGCAGTAAGCCCTTTAAGTCTTCCCCATAACGTGCCGCATAGTCTCTTGCCAGGAAGGAACCCATGGAATGGCCAAAGAGAAAAATCGGCAGATTCGGAAACCATTTTTTTATCTGCAAGAGGCTTCTGTGAATATCATGAATAATACTTTCCCAGCCGGAGTTGTCTCCAAAGTAGCCGGGGATATTGGCGCTCTTTCCATGTCCCTGAATATCCATTCCGCACACCACATAGCCCTGCTTCGCCATGTACTCAAAAAGATAACGATATTTTCCGATATGCCCCTGCATCCCGTGGAGAACAAAAAGAATCCCCTTCTTTTCAAGACTTTCCTCCTGCCACAGAACATTATAAATTTTCTCAAGCCCGTTACTGGCTTCCCTTTTCCACTCTCTTCTTTCCATCCTTCTCCTTTTGCTTTCTATCGGCTTTCACGAAAGCCTCCTATCAGGATTTTCAATATCCCCCATAATATCACGCTTTCCGCAGGAGATACAAGAAAAGAGCATCTTATCTCTTTACAATTTTTATAATTTTTTTCAAAGGAAGAAAGGGGCTGTTATAAAATAAAAAAGAATAAATAAGTTTTTGCAGTACAGGTCTAGTCGGGGGCACGCTCTCGCTAACCTCGCCTCCTAGCAGTACTAACTTCAAGCATCGCCTTGCTCGCTTTCAGTAAGTACTGAGGGGCTCAGATTACCCCCTTTTAGACCTGTACTGCAAAAACTTGCACCAAAATCCGATTTTATTACTGCCCCTTTCTTCCTTTTCCCTTTCTCCCTATTCTTTTCTTATACATTGTGCTATATTTAAAAGGTTACATTTGTTAAATTTTTTAAGACTTATGAAAGGAGGGTTTATGCTGATTTGCCCGATATGTGATTCTACCTTAGTGAATCGTGTTTGTCCGATTTGCAAAAGGATTGTGAAGAATCCCTGGGTTTTGGATGACCGGGTATTTATTAATCGCTCCCATTCTCTTCCGGATGATTTCTGTGAATATCATGGAAATGGGCGAAAAGTCACCTTATTAAACAAAGTGGATCACAAAGGCTCCTCGGTGATTTCTCCCAAGGTAAATCCCCTAAAACAAGCACACAATCCCAGTCAGTCTCAAATGGTGGATACGGTTATGAAGAAAGGAATTCCGCCGAGACCGACATTTTCCTACAATAAGAAGAAAGGATAGAGATTATGCCATTTATTATTTTTTTAATCGTTATCGTTCTGTTAGTCAGCACCACGATTCGTATCGTACCGGAGGCCTGTGCCATGGTTGTAGAGCGTCTTGGACGCTTTCATACTGTATGGCGCCCGGGTATTCACTTCCTGATTCCCTTTGCGGATCGTATCGCCAAGAGAATTAACTTAAAGGAGCAGGTAGCAGACTTCCCGCCCCAGCCGGTTATTACCAAGGATAATGTTACCATGCGAATCGATTCCGTTGTCTTCTTCGTCATCACCGATCCTAAGCTTTATGCCTATGGTGTGGAGAACCCCATCGCAGCGATTGAAAACTTAACCGCTACTACTCTTCGTAATATTATCGGTTCCATGGACTTGGATACCACTTTAACTTCCCGTGATGAAATCAACACCCAGATGCGTTCTCTTTTGGATGTGGCTACCGATCCTTGGGGAATCAAGGTTAACCGTGTAGAGTTAAAGAACATTCTTCCTCCTGATGCTATCCGTGAGGCCATGGAGAAGCAGATGAAGGCGGAGCGTGAAAAGAGAGAGTCCATCACTCTTGCAGAGGCTAAGAAGCAGTCCGCTGTGCTTACCGCAGAAGGTAATAAGCAAGCCGCTATCTTAAATGCGGAGGCGGATAAGCAGAAAACCATCCTTGCCGCAGAAGCTCAGAAGGAAAAGGAAATCCGTGAGGCGGAGGGTCGTGCCCAGGCGATTTTGGATGTGCAAAGAGCGGAGGCGGAAGGTATTCGTCTTCTGAAGGAAGCCGGCGCGGATGATGCGGTACTTCGCATCCGTAGCTTAGAAACCTTTGCCAAAGTGTCCAATGGAAAGGCTACCAAGATCATTATTCCTTCCGATATCCAAAATATGGCAGGCTTATTAAGCAGTTTGAAGGAAACCCTCGTTTCCCCCTCCGCTCCGGCGACCGACTCCGATTCGGGGAACAGCTCTACTCCGGCAGCTGAAAGTAGCTCTACCTTTGATGCTCCTGAAGAGATAAATGGAAATGAGGAAGCATGATAAAAATTATCTTCTTTGATATCGACGGCACCCTTCGTCCCTTTGAAACCGGAATCATTCCGGAGGATAGCAAGGCAGCCGTAAGAAGAGCCCGGGAGGCAGGAGTGCTTTGTGCCATTGCCACTGGAAGACACTGGGTGGAAATCTATAATGAAGGCTTGGTGGAGGATATGTATTTCGATGCCTTTGTCACTTTAGACGGAGGCTATGACTATATTCTGCATCCGGAAAAGGCAAGACCTGTTTTCCAAAAGCAGGGAGCCAAGAAGCCTAAGGACTACCACTTCCTGATTGATGAGGCAGGGATTCCCCTGCCTTACTTTGACCCCAAAAACGGAGAGGTACTTTTACAAGAAGCCATCCCCGGAGAAATGGTGGAAAATGTCCTTGCTATGGCGGAAGAAGAAAGCTTCCCTATTCTGTTTTTGGAAGAGAGAAGACTCTACGCCAACTTTGTAAATGATGCCTTATTACGTTGTCTTTCGGAAATCAAATCCGGCCTTCCTCCCATTCTTCCTTTGTCGGAAGCCAGGAAAAATCCTCTTTTTATGCTGATACCGGTGCTCAATGAAGCACAAGTGGAAGAGTTGGAAAGAAGAATTCCGGACTGCCATTTGGTTCGCTGGTCCGACGGTCTATCCTTTGACGTGACCAAAAGAAATATTTCCAAGGTTTCCGGCATAGAAGCCATTTGTAAAGCTTTAGGCATTCAAAGAGAAGAATGTGCCGCCATCGGAGACGGCTGGAATGATGTGGAAATGCTCTCCCATGTAGGAATGGGTATCGCCATGGGCAACGCCAAAGAAGAATGTAAGGCTGTAGCAAACTACATCACCGCCCCAATCCTGGAGGGCGGTCTACCCCAGGCGGTAGACTACATTCTTGAATATAACGAAACGCAGAAGAAGTGATGTTAGCAAGGCGAGTATCCATCAGCTTTCAAGCAGTATAGCTTGTAATAAGGGGCAATCTGAGCCCGCGGGTTCTTGGCTTTTGTTTTTTAAAAGCTTAGAACCCCTGCGAGGCGAGGTTAGCGGGAGCGTGCCCCTGTTACAAGCTATACTGCTCGAAAGCGATTTCGGATAATGCTTACCCTTCATCACTTCCTCTGCGTTTCTTTTATTTTTTTGCTTTGCTCCTCCGCCTCCTTCTTTTTCTTCTCCTCTTTTTCCTTCTTCTTTTCTTCTTTCTGAATAAAGGCGGATTCTTTATCTATCTGTCCCAGAGAAATCATAAAGTCGGAGCGTTTTTCAAGTTCTTTTTTTACATGCTTTAATCCGTATTCTTCTATAAGGGTTGGGGTTTTGGAAAATAAATTTCTGCCCAGTCCCAGCTTATCTCCCGGAATTTCTACCCCCATGGCTGCCAAAGTGGTTGGGAAGTCGTCAAAGGTACTGTATTCCCGATATTTCTTTTCTTCCACGGTGGGAACGGCATTGAGATAGGTGGTGAAAACCTTTCTTTGATAGCTTTTTTCCACATCATTACAAAAATCGTGGTCCATGGTGGGGTGATCCCCGGAAATGACTATGGTTGTATTTTCATAAAAAGGCTGCTGCTGTACCCAGTGAACAAAGTTGGATACCTGCCGGGATGTACATTGGTAAACATCCGCATACTGATTTTTCGGGTGCTTTCTTTCGCAAAGTCTGCACACATAACCGTCCGGAAAATGAGTATCCACTGTAAGCAAGGTCAGATTAAAGGGTTGTTCCGCCTTCCCCAGATTTTCCAATTCTTCCTTCGCGTAAAGAAAAAGCTTCTCATCCTCAAAGCCCCAGTTCACCCAATAGTTTCTGGGGAATTTGCCTTTTCTCTTCCAATAGGAAAAATCCTCCACGGCTACGTTTCCGTGATCTTCCATGAAAAGCTCTCTTCCGCCAAAATAGCCTACAGAGCCTAAGAGGAATTTTTGATTGTAGCCTTCCTCTTCCAGAATATCGCCCAGAGCTGTTACAGAAGGGAAAAAATGCTTTTGGCTATCCATGGAATTTTGCTCAATAGATATTTTCAAAGGAAGACCGGTGCTCTCTCCGAAAATCGCTCCCATGGTCCAGGTAGCTCCGGGAAGAGCAATGCCCCCATTCCTTTTTTCTCCCTCTCCGGCAAAGTCCTCTCCCTCTTCGCCCAAAGCCATCAGCTCGGGCAGAAGATTTTCAGGAAAATCTCCTCCATGCTCCTTGTCCATAAAGGTAAGCTCCGTGGATTCCATGTAAATATAGATTAAATTTCTTTTCTTCTCCGGAAATTTCAAATCCACATTTTTCGGATCCACATAATGCTCTTCAATAAACTTGGAGGATTGAAACTGGGAGCTTAAAAAGGAACCAAGAGATATCCCGTCCCAAGCTTCCGCGATAGTCACTGCCACAAGGAAAATGCTAACAAAGCCGCAAAGAGGCAGGAAGGCCTTCTTGATTTTGGGAAGGAAAAATCGAATTTTTGGAGTAATAGCCTTTTGAAACTTAGTTAAAGCAAGTTCTTTTTCAGAAGAAGCAATAGTTTCATCCTTAGATAGCGCAATAGCTTCCCCATTCTCTGTAGGCTTCTTTTTCTTTTGGTAGATAAAATAATAAAACATAGAGAGGGATAGCCATAAAAGAATGGCCGGCGCCAAGGCTGTGGTAATAAAAAGCTGTACCAGATGTCCGTTGGCTCCCCCCATAGGGGCGAAAACATGAAATAGAATTTCATCTACCGTAAGCTCTTCCCAGTTGCTGACCAAAAAAAGATAGGCCAGGCGAAACAGGCAGCATAATCCCAGCATAAAAAATAAAAGATAGGGAAGGAGCATTTTCCCTATTGATTTTTTGTTGTTCTCATTTTGTTCCATGAAATATTCACCTTCTTATGCATGAAGAGAAAAATCTTCCTGCTGTATTATATTCTTCCGGCGATAGAAAAAGCACCGGAAGAGAGTATGTTCTTCTACGCGTATAAAAGCTTTTGTCCAGGAATAAAAATACAACTTTTCCCTCTTTAGCACAAGGGTATAGCCATAAAGCCGCAAATCAAAAAGGGAGCCATAGGGAAAAAGTCGAAAATAAGCTATAAGCAAAAAGTCGAAAAAAATAGAACGACCTCGAAAATCGAAAGTCGCTCCATTTTTACAGTAAGAGAAAAATCTCCGAAAAATATTATTCTTCATCCTCTCTGTTCCGGACATAAACCGGTGCCTTCTTGGGAGAAAGATGCAGCATCTCTCTGAATCTGGCAAAGGCATCTACCGCATTCTGCCAAGACTCCTGCAGGGCTACGGTCTTGTCGGATAAGGTCAACAAATAGGCTATCCTGCTGTTGGGAATACGGGTAGAAAGAGGGAACATATGGGTTAAAATAGCTCTCTTCTCTGTCTCCGTTAAAGCAAAATTCTGTGCTTCGGAGTTCTCCACCGCATCCTCTGGATGATAGAAGCAGTACCAACGTCCATTGTGGGTGGTACCGTCATCCTTATGATAGTCAATCATGCAAAAATCATGAAGGAAACCGATTCTGGCCGCGCTGTCCGCATCCATGCCCCAGCTTTTTGCCAAATGATATGCCATATAAGCCACACGAACACTATGGTCGAAGGTATTGGTACTTCCATGCCGGGGCACCGCCTTCAACTTACAATATTCCTTATTTTCCGTAATTTCTTTAAACTGCTTAATAAATTCAAGCTGTTCTTTCTTTAAATCCATCTGTTCCCTTTCTATCTATTTAAAATTAAGAAACGTTATTACTATACTCTTTCCCCCATGCTACTGCAATACTCTTTCGAGAATTTTAAAAAAAGAGTAGGAAATGTACAACCCATATTTCGGCGCGGTACCTAAAATGCATAAGGCTTCTTTTTTGCTCCCTTTTCTGCAAAATATCATAAAGGGCTTCCCTTCCTCACTCCGCTTTCCACAAAAAGAATATATTTCGTCTCTCCATTTTCTACAAATATCCGTCAGGACTTTCTACAAAGAAAACTGTAGAATTGCAAAGTTCTCTTAGAGCTTTTCCCGTTCTTATGATAAAATAGTTTCAGTCTATTTAGAAAAACTCTACTATTTTTATAGGAATAGTATAGAAA